>JALQTR010000027.1 GCA_023260835.1 Paracoccaceae bacterium | reverse complement strand
CGCCACCCGATATGACCGCTGCCCCGAAGTCTTCCTCTCGGCCATCGCTCTCGCCGCAACAGTCATGTTTTGGTTATGAGTCCTGACCCTAGGCGCATAATGATCTTTTCGAGTAATAATTCCAGCTTTTTTGCATATTTTATATCTCAATATATAACTTGAGACATGATCCAAGAATTTTATGGCCTGTTTGGAAATAAGTTATCGCCCGTCACTTTTTATTTTTCGGTGGATTGATATGTTATCACTGTGGCCATGGATGGCCTGACTTAATGTATCAAAGGATCCCGGCATGACCGCACAAACGCCCCCGCCCCCCACAGCTGATGGTTTGGCCCAATCCGCACGGGCCGCGAAAACGCGTGGGTTGCCGCCGGTGGATCAATGGAACCCGCCTTTTTGCGGCGATCTGGATATGCGCATCGCCCGTGATGGCACCTGGTATTATCTGGGCACCCCAATGGGGCGGATTGAATTGGTGAAATTGTTTTCATCCATCCTGCGCAAAGACGGGGATCAGTATTTTCTGGTCACGCCGGTGGAAAAGGTGGGGATCACCGTGGATGACGCGCCCTTTGTTGCGGTGGATTTCACCGTGGTGGGCCAAGGCGCCGATCAGGCACTGACCTTTGAAACCCATGTGGGGGATGTTGCCACCGCTGGGCCGGACCACCCGATCCGCGTGGCACTGGATCCGGCCACGGGCGAGCCTTCGCCCTATATCCTGATCCGCCGCAACCTTGAGGCGCTGATCGACCGCAAAAGCTTTTACCGTCTTGTCGATATCTGTCAGCACCAGATGCATGACGGTGCATCGTGGTTTGGTGTGATGTCGCAGGGACAGTTTTTCCCGATCATCCCATCTGAACAGATCGAGGGGCTTTAACCCCGGCGCAGCACCCGCTGCACCGCTGGCACGCGCAGCAGCAGCAGCGCCGCAATCACCGCGAAATAGGCCAAGGGTTCGATCTGAAACCCTTTGCGCAGCCAAATGAAATGCAGCCCCGACAACAACGCCACCGGATAGGTCAGCCTGTGCAGCAGCCCCCAGCCGCCGCGCATCGCACGCTGTGCGTAATTATTGGATGTGGCAGCCAAGGGGATCAGCATCACCAATGCAATCATCCCCAATATAATGTAAGGCCGTTTGGTCAAATCCGCCCAGATCAGCGCGACATCCCCCAGATCCAGCAGCGCCCAAACCGCAAAATGCAGCATCACATAGATAAAGGCGAGCAGACCAAAGGCACGGCGAAATTTAAACAGCTGAATTTTGCCATAAACCCGCAGCGGGGTGATCATCAGGCCGATGATCAGCAGTTTCAGGCCAAATTCGCCCAGCTCATGCTCCAGCGCTTTGATCGGCTCGGCGCCCAAGCCTCCGGTCGCTCCTTGATAAAAGGCGATCAGCGCGGGTAACATCCCCACAGAATACACCACCCAGCTGGGCAGGGCGCGCGCCCATGTATTGATTGTTTTTTTCACACCGCCTGTTTGCAGGGGGGATCGTATCGGAAAGGTTTTGAACATGTCACTTGCTCCATTCATCGCGGCGCCATGGGTTATTCAGCTGCACGCGGGTGCGGCGCTTTTGGCCGCGGGTTTGGGCGCGGTGCAATTGGCGCGCCGCAAAGGCGGGGCGCTGCATCGGCAGATCGGCATGGCCTGGGCCGGCCTGATGATCACCGTGGCCCTGTCCAGCTTTTGGATCCATGAATTTCGCCTGATCGGTCCGTTTAGCCCCATTCATCTATTATCCCTTTTGACGCTTGGCAGTGTCACTGCGGCGATATTGGCCGCGCGGGCGGGGCGAATCAACCGCCACCGCCAAATTATGCGCCAGCTTTATTTTCTGGCGCTGGTTATAACGGGGGCCTTTACCCTGTTGCCCGGACGGCTGATGCACAGCGTGATCTTTGGCGGTTAAAGCGGACATTGGTTTCGGCAAATCGTGAAACCGATTTAATAAAATTTGCGCAGATCCATACCGGCGTATAATTTGCTGACCTCTTTGTCATAGCCGTTGAACATCAGCGTGGGCTGACGGCGCGAAAACAGCCCCCCGCCCAGTTTGCGTTCCGTGGCCTGCGACCAGCGGGGGTGATCGACGGTGGGGTTTACATTGCTGTAAAACCCATATTCGCGGCCATTGGCTTTGTTCCACGCGGTGGGGGGCTGGCGGTCGGTCAGGGTGATGCGCACAATGGATTTGATCGATTTGAACCCATATTTCCACGGCACCACCAATCGGATCGGCGCGCCGTTTTGATTGGGCATGGGTTTGCCGTAAATGCCGGTGGCCATCAGGGTCAGCGGGTGCATTGCCTCGTCCAGGCGCAGGCCCTCGACATAGGGCCAATCCAACACTGGATACCGCAGCCCCGGCATTTCTTCGCGCCGCGCCACGGTTTCAAAGGCGACATATTTGGCGTCTGATTTTACCCCAGCCATCTGCAACAGATCGGCCAGTTCAAACCCATCCCACGGCACAACCATGGACCATGCCTCGACACAGCGGAACCGATAGATGCGCTGTTCAATCGTCATCTTGTCCAGTATCTGGCCCAGATCATAGGTGCCGGGGCGATCCACCAGACCATCAATTTTAATCGACCAAGGCGTGGTGGTCAGTGTGTGGGCATATTTCTTTGGGTCGTCCTTGCCGGTGCCAAATTCATAATAATTGCAATAGCTGGTGATATCGTCCCAATCATTGGGCGCCCCTGCGTCTGCGGCCTGCGCGGCGGTGCCGGTCAATCCAACCGCGGCGCCTGCCGCCATCCCCGCCAGAACCGCACGGCGATTCATAAACACCGCTTCGGTGGTGATATCCGCCGCGCCCAAATCATTCTGCCACCGTTTTGCCATCCGCCTGTTCCTTTCACATCGCTTTGATGCAGATATAAGGCGGGCGCGGCAAAACCCAAAATCAACTCCGCTCACATTCGCGTGCGAACTTGTCATATATCAATGAGGCGCGCTTTGCGCTATGGTTGGATAACACGGCCCAGACAGAAGGATTGCCCATTATGTTTCGTTCACTGATTGTTGCCCTTGCCCTGCCCTGCGCCGCTTTGGCCGAAGGGCAGGTGACCTATGATACGGATGCCGATTTCGCTGATGTCGCTTTTTATTTGGAAAACGCCATCATCGAAGAGGGGCTGAAGATCGACCACACCAGCCATGTTGGTGACATGCTGGAACGCACGCGCGAAGATGTTGGATCGGATGTGGTGCTTTATGATCACGCCGTGGTCTACAGTTTTTGTTCTGCCACCTTGTCACGCCAAGTGATGGAGGCTGACCCAATGAATCTGGGTTTCTGCCCATACCGTATCTTTGCCATGCAGGTGCATGGGTCAGACACTGTTACCGTGGGATATCACACTATGCCTGATGGCGCGATGCAGGTGGTCGAGGCATTGTTGGACCGGATTGCCCGCGCCGCAGTGGAATAGACCACAATAAGGCGATTCCCCGCAGCGATTCTGAAATCGGGAGTCGAATTGCTGATTTGGGGGCGATTCAGGGCGACTCGGTGGGGTGGAATCGGCTGATTTGCGGCGCCTCTTGTGGTGCAGAGAACAGGCGCCGCAATATATAGATCTAACCGCCGCGTCTTTGCGCAACTTTTAGTCCCGCCCAAATCAAAACTTGCGCATGATATGAATAAAAATCATTTAAAATCATGTAATTGCAAAAAAAATCAAAAAAGTTACATTTTCCACTTGCGGGCAAAAGGTGTTAGGCCTAGATACGCCTTCACCGGCGGGGCTGAGGTGCTGTTGGGCGGTTGATTGAGGGGCTGGTTGGAAAGACTGGCGGTTTGATTGACTGGCAGATTTAGA
>JALQTR010000213.1 GCA_023260835.1 Paracoccaceae bacterium | reverse complement strand
AGATCACATGCGATTTGTTCAAAATTTCGATACCAGCGCTGTCGGAAATATCCGCGGCAGTGACCACACCGGGGCCTTTTGCGCTGATCGAAAGGCGCTTGGGCCCTTCAACTTCCATCTTTAAGGCCACGCCCTTAAGGTTCAACACAATGTCTGTTACATCCTCGCGGACGCCGGCAACCGAAGAAAACTCGTGCAGCACATTGTCAATTTGCACGCTTGAAATCGCAGCACCTTGCAGTGAGCTCATCAAGACACGGCGCAACGCGTTGCCCAATGTCAATCCAAAACCGCGTTCCAAGGGTTCTGCAACCACTGTGGCCACGCGAGCCGGATCGTTTCCCGGTTTAATCTCTAATTGTGCGGGTTTGATTAATTCAGCCCAATTCTTATGGATCATGCGTCCCTCCATTCTTGCAACTGCCCCATGACCAAATAGCCAGTCGCGCCCGAGGTTAAAATCACAAAGTGAGGGCTGCCCGCGGGCACCCCTCTTTCAAACATAGTGCGGGTTTATACCCGGCGGCGCTTTGGTGGGCGACAGCCGTTATGAGCCATCGGTGTCACATCGCGAATGGATGTGATGTTAAACCCAACGGCGGCCAAGGCACGCAACGCGCTTTCTCGCCCAGAGCCGGGCCCTTGCACCTCAACCTCAAGCGTTTTCACGCCATGATCTTGTGCTTTGCGCCCTGCATCTTCAGCCGCCATCTGCGCTGCATATGGTGTTGACTTGCGCGAACCTTTAAAGCCCATCGTACCGGCCGAAGACCACGCGATCGCGTTGCCCTGCACATCAGAGATGAGGATTTTAGTATTGTTAAACGAAGAGTTCACATGCGCAACACCGGCTGCGATATTCTTGGAAACCTTCTTCTTGCCTGCACGGCGAGTATCTCGTGCCATAATCTATGCCCTTTCCTATTTCTTCTTGCCAGCGATGGCTTTGGCAGGGCCCTTCCGAGTGCGCGCATTGGTATGCGTACGCTGACCGCGAACAGGAAGGTTACGACGGTGACGCAGGCCACGGTAGGAACCAAGATCCATCAGACGCTTGATGTTCATCTGAACTTCGCGGCGCAGATCGCCCTCAACGTTCAGGTTTGCGTCGATGTATTCACGGATGGACAGAACCTGTGCATCAGACAATTCGTTGACACGAGCGGTCATCGAAATGCTGGTTGCTTCGCAAATTTCTTTTGCGATCGCAGGGCCAATGCCGTGGATATAAGTGAGTGCAATAGGCACCCGTTTGTTTGTCGGGATGTTAACGCCGGCGATACGTGCCACGTGTCATTTCCTTTTCGTTGCGGTTCCGTAATCCCAGAACCTTTTTTCACAACTGTCAGCCCGGGCGGGGCATCCCCGCGGGCCTATCGCTGATCTGATTACGCTGGGCCGAATGCCCAACAGACGAATCTGCGCAAAACGCAGATGCCGCTGGTTAGGGGGATTTACCACAAAGGTCAAGGGGCGAGTTCAGCAGCGCATCCCGCCCCATCCCAAAACAAAACCGGCAAAGCCAAAGCCCCGCCGGTACTGCGCAACTCCCTTTGGGCCTTAGCCCAAGATTTTGGCGATATCAGCACGAACCGTGTCAATCTCACCCAAGCCATCGACGGCCTTCAGATCGCCCTTGGCATAGTAATAACCAATCAGCGGCGATGTTTTCTTATAATATTCCATCAGGCGGAATTTCAGGCTTTCGGCATTGTCATCCGCACGCACGGGCTGGCCAGCAGCGGCCGCCGCTTCGGCGCGACCCACAATGCGGTCCACCAAAATTTCATCATCAACCTGCAATTCAATCACATGGTCCAATGTTTGACCGGTCTTTTCCAGCAATGCGCCCAAGGCATCGGCCTGCGCCAATGTGCGGGGAAAGCCATCAAAGATGAACCCATTCCCAGCGGCGGAATTCAGCTTTTCTTCGATCAAACCGATGACGATTTCATCGGTGACCAATTCGCCGCGGGCCATAACCTCTGCCACGCGCTGGCCCATTTCTGTGCCGCTGCTTTTGGCTTCACGCAGCATGTCACCTGTGGACAGCTGGATCATGCCGCGATCTTCGACCAAAAAGCTGGCCTGTGTTCCCTTGCCCGCGCCGGGCGGTCCTAACAGAATAATATTCATTTACGCGCTGGTCCCCGTTTTGTGCGTTTCTTATCGCCCCGGCCGCGCAGCTGCGATTTTTGCAACAGCCCCTCATACTGATGGGCCAACAAATGCGACTGGACTTGTTGAATTGTATCCATCGTCACCGAAACCACAATCAACACCGAAGTGCCGCCAAAATAGAACGGAATTGCAAATTGGCCACGCAAAAATTCAGGTAAGAGACAAACTGCCGCAAGGTAGGCCGCCCCAAGCACCAAAATCCGGTTCACAACATATTCCAAATATTCAGCCGTTTTGGCACCAGGACGGATCCCCGGTACAAAGCCGTTTTGGGATTTCAGGTTATCCGCAACATCATCGGGTTTGAACGCCACGTTGAAGGTGTAGAAATAGGCAAAGAACACCACCATCGCTGTGAAAAACAGCAGATACAGTGGCTGACCAGGCCCGAAATAGGCCAATATCGTCGACATGATCGGGCCGGTTTGCGCGCCTGAAAACGTGCTGATCGTGGTGGGCAGCAGCAACAGCGAGCTGGCAAAGATCGCAGGGATAACGCCCGCTGGGTTGACCTTCACTGGCAGGTGGCTGCTTTGGCCCTCCATCACCTTCATCCCAACCTGACGGCGGGGGTATTGGATGTGAATTTTGCGCAAAGCGCGTTCCATGAAGACAACAAAAGCAATCGTCGCAATGACCATCAAAATCACCGCTACAATCACCGCGGGGCTGATCGCACCGCTGCGACCTGATGCAAAGAACTGCGCCATAGCGGCCGGAATTTCAGCCACAATGCCCACAAAGATGATCAGAGAAATGCCGTTGCCGATCCCGCGCGCGGTGATCTGTTCGCCCAGCCACATCAGGAACATCGTGCCGCCGACCAAAGTGATCAGGCAGGCAAATCGGAAATACAGCCCTGGGTCCGTCACCAGATCCCCTGCCTCCAAACTGACGGCCAGACCATACGCCTGCACAGTGGCCAACAAAACGGTGCCGTAGCGTGTGTATTGGTTGATCTTGCGGCGGCCCTGTTCGCCCTCTTTTTTCAACTGCTCCAGCTGTGGCACCATGGATGTCAGCAGCTGCACAATGATCGAGGCCGAAATATAGGGCATGATCCCCAAAGCAAAAATCCCCATACGGCCCAAGGCGCCGCCGGTGAACATGGTCAGAATACCGCCGATCCCTTGCTGTGCCGATTGCATGAATTCACGCAAGGCCCCACCATCAATCCCCGGAACGGGGATATAGGTGCCAAGACGATACACAATAAGCAAACCCAGCGTAAACAGGATACGATTACGCAGGTCGGTGGCTTTGCCCAACGCGGCCCAACTGGTGTTGGCGGCCATTTGTTCTGCTGCAGATACCATGGGGATCTCTTTTTATTTATGACGAACGCCGCCCTTCGCCTATTTCGGCGGGGCGGCGTTCAATGGAACTTATACGAACACAGGCTGCAGTGACTGCAGCGCGAGGCCCATTTACGCGGCCGCCGCTGGTGCTTTAACCGTCAAGCTGCCGCCTGCTTTGGCAACAGCGTCAACCGCTGCGGCGCTGGCACCGGTGACTTCGATCGTGACTTTCGCGGTGATTTCACCTTTGGCCAGAACGCGAACACCGTCCAGCTTGCGGCGCACCAGACCCGAGGCCAGCAGCGCATCTTCGGTGATGGCGGATTTTGCATCCAATTTGCCCAGGTCGATGAATTTCTGGATCAGGCCCAGGTTCACAACAGCGAATGCTTTGCGGTTTGGCTTGTTAAAGCCACGCTTTGGCAGACGCATGTACAAAGGCATTTGGCCGCCTTCATAACCGGCAATCGCCACACCCGAACGGGATTTCTGGCCCTTGATACCACGGCCAGCGGTTTTACCTTTGCCAGACCCTGGACCACGCGCAACGCGTTTCTTTTTCCGGGTTGCGCCTTCGTTGTCACGCAATTCATGTAATTTCATGTCGCTTCTCCTTTATGCCGGAACTACCCCCATAAGCGACAGCGGGGGCAAACACGGCGTTTTCAATACTTGTCTGTCTTATATGAGCAGACCTTGCGGCCTATACAAGCCAGTTTCGCAAATATCAAGGGCTTCAACAGGATCAATCACGCGCTCTTGAATAAAGCTGTTGAAGCGGGCAAAGAAACGGACAGAATTTCACAGAATTGCCCGAGTGGGCCAATTCATGACACGTCAGAGAGACACAGATGAACGACAGCTATGATGTGGTGATCATTGGCGGCGCCATGATGGGCAGTGCCGCCGCATGGTTCCTATCCGCCCGCCCCGATTTTAAGGGCCGCATTTTGGTGGTCGAGCGCGACCCCACCTATGCGCACAGCAGCACAATGCACAGCAATTCCTGCATCCGGCAGCAGTTTTCACATCCCTTGAATGTACAAATTTCACAATTTGGGGCCGACTACATCCAAAACCTTCAGGCCAATCTGGGGCAGGATTCGCGGGTTCCCAATATTCAGATTCAGAATTTTGGCTATCTGTATTTGGCCGACAGTGCGGATTATGCCGCCGCATTGCGCGATGCTGCAGATGTCCAGCGCGCATTGGGCGTGCCAACCCGCTTGCTGGACCCTGATGAACTGGCGCAAGAATTTCCCTTCTACAATCTGGATGGGATCATCGCCGCCAGCTGGAATACCAAAGATGAAGGATATTGGGACAGCGGAACCGTATTTGAATGGTGGCGCCGCAAAGCGCGCGAAACTGGCGTGACCTATATTCAAGACGACGTGACCAGCATCACGCGGGATGGCGCACGTGTCACGGGCGTGACACTTGCATCCGGCGCGCGCATCAATTGCGGCGCATTGATCAATGCCGCAGGCCCGCGCGGGGCGCGGGTGGCACAGATGGCGGGGCTGGATTTGCCGGTCGAGCCGCGCAAACGCTATACTTGGGTGATCTCGGCGCAGGACCCCCTGCCCCGCGATTTGCCACTGACGGTAGATCCATCGGGGATTCATATGCGCCAAGATGGGCCGCAAACCTATATGATCGGGTCCAAAGGTTTTACCGACCCCACCGTTGATTTTGATGATTTTACCATGGATCACAGCCTGTGGCAGGACCATGTCTGGCCCCTGCTGGCCACACGTATTCCACAATTCGAAGCGGTGAAAATCGTCACCGAATGGGCCGGGCATTACGCGTATAATGTGATTGACCAAAACGCGATCATCGGCACCCACCCTGATGTGGATAATTTCTATTTTATGAACGGGTTTTCGGGGCATGGGCTGCAACAATCCCCAGCCATGGGGCGCGGGATTGCCGAATTGATCTGCACAGGGCGCTATGAGACGCTGGATCTGTCAGAATTTGGGTTCGAACGTCTGGCCAACGGACACATCACAGCCGAACGCGCGGTGATTTAAAACCCATCATCAGGGTTGCCGACTATTGGATTTCAAAACAAAGACCCGATGCAAATATGTGGGTCACAACAAAAGCCCGCGACAGTTTCCTGCGCGGGCTTTATGTTCCTGAGCTTGAGCGGCTTATTCAAGCTCGATCAGCAAATCCTTGGCGTCGATCTGGGCGCCGGGGGTGACATGCACGGCCTTGACCACGGCATCGCGATCAACATGGATGCCTGTTTCCATCTTCATCGCCTCGATCGTCAACAGCAGATCACCCGCGGCAACCTTTTGCCCAGCCTGCACCGCGATGGACGCCACAACCCCCGGCATTGGCGCGCCGATATGGGCGGCGTTACCGGCCTCGGCCTTGGGGCGCGCGGCGGCGGCATTGGCGACCAAACGGTTTGGCACGCGAATAATCCGCGGCTGGCCGTTGAGTTCAAAGAACACCTTCACTTCTCCCTCTTCGGTGGTTTCGCCAACCGCCTGCATCCGGATTTCCAGCGTCTTACCGGGGTCGATTTCGGCGGTGATTTCTTCGCCCGCGGTCATCCCATAAAAGAAAGTTTTTGTCGGCAGGGTGCGCACAGGGCCATAGGTGCGGTGCCGCCCCATATAATCCATGAACACCTTGGGGTACATCAGATACCCAAACAGGTCTTCATCATCCACCGCGCGGCCGTCCAGATCCTTGGACAGCTGTGTGCGCATGGCCTCAAGATCCGCGGGGGGGACTTTGGCGCCGGGGCGATCGGTCAATGGGGCCTCGCCTTTCAGGACCTTATCGATCATACCTTTGGGGAAGCCGCCTGGGGGTTGGCCCAAGTTGCCACGCATCATGTCGATGACAGAATCGGGGAAGGCGACCTCGGTTTTTGGATCCTCGACCTCAGTGCGAGACAGGCCTTGGGCCACCATCATTAGCGCCATATCACCGACCACTTTCGACGATGGGGTCACTTTGACGATATCGCCGAACATCTGGTTCACATCGGCATAGGCCTGCGCGACCTCATGCCAGCGTTCCTCAAGCCCCATGGATCGGGCCTGTGCCTTCAGGTTGGTAAACTGACCGCCGGGCATTTCGTGCAAATAGACCTCGGACGCAGGGGCAGGCAGGCCTGATTCAAACGCGGCGTATTGCGCGCGCACCCCTTCCCAATAATTGGAAATCTCGCGCAGCGCATCAACATCCACGCCGGTGTCGCGCGGACCAAAGCGCATCGCCTCGACAATGGACCCCAAACAGGGCTGCGAGGTGCCGCCCGAAAACGCATCCATCGCCGCGTCGATGATATCCACACCCGCATCAGCGGCGGCCAAAACGGTGGCGGCCGATGCGCCCGATGTATCATGTGTGTGGAAATGGATCGGCAGGCCGACCTCTTCTTTCAGGGCCTTGATCAGCACCCGGGCGGCCTGTGGCTTCAGCAGGCCAGCCATGTCCTTCAGGCCCAGCATATGCGCCCCCGCGTCGCGCAGATCGCGCGCCATTTGGGTGTAGTATTTCAGATCATATTTGGCGCGATCCGGGTTCAGGATATCCCCCGTATAGCAAATCGTGCCTTCACAAATTTTGCCTGCATCTTGCACCGCGTCCATCGCAACGCGCATATTTTCAACCCAATTGAGGCTGTCAAACACCCGAAACACATCTACGCCCGTCTTGGCCGCTTGCGCCACAAACCCTTGCACCACATTGTCGGGATAGGTGGTATACCCCACCCCATTGGCCCCACGCAGCAACATCTGGGTCAGCATATTGGGCATCTTGTCGCGCAGATCGCGCAAGCGCTGCCATGGGCACTCTTGCAAGAAGCGATAGGCCACATCAAAGGTCGCCCCACCCCAGCATTCCATCGAGAATAGCTGCGGCATATTTGCCTCATACACCGGGGCGACACGGATCATATCGATCGACCGCATCCGTGTGGCCAGCAGCGACTGATGCCCATCTCGCATGGTGGTGTCAGTCAGCAATAAACGATCCTGCGCCGCCACCCAATCGGCCACGGCTTTTGGCCCTTCAGCGTCCAAAATGGTCTTGGCCGTCACGATATCATCGGCGCGCGCGCGCATGGCTGGCAGGCGGGGTTCCTTCAATTCAGCCGCGGGGCGGGCACGATCCTTGGTTTCAGGATGCCCATTGACCGTGATATCCGCGATATAAGTCAGCACCTTTGTGCCGCGATCCCGACGTTTTTTGAAATCGAACAGCGCCGGCGTCGTATCGATGAATTTGGTGGTGTATTGGTTCGACAGGAATGTCGGATGCTTCAGCAGATTTTCCACAAAAGCAATATTGGTCGACACGCCGCGTATCCGGAATTCGCGCAAGGCGCGGTCCATACGGGAAATCGCCTTTTCGGGCGTCGGCGCCCAAGCGGTCACTTTCACCAGCAAACTGTCGTAATAGCGCGTAATCACACCGCCGGCATAGGCCGTGCCACCATCCAAACGAATCCCCATCCCCGTTGCGCTGCGATAGGCGGTGATGCGGCCATAATCGGGAATGAAATTATTTTGTGGATCCTCGGTGGTGATGCGTGTTTGCAGCGCATGACCGTTCAGACGAATATCATATTGGCTGGCTTTGCCGGTGGCCTCTGCCAAGGATTTACCTTCGGCGATCAGAATTTGTGCCTGAACGATGTCGATCCCCGTGACCTCTTCAGTGACGGTATGTTCAACCTGCACGCGGGGGTTCACCTCGATGAAATAGAACGCGCCGGTGTCCATATCCATCAAGAATTCCACCGTGCCTGCGCATTCGTAATTCACATGCGCACAGATTTTGCGGCCCAGGGCGCACAGCTCTTCGCGCTGCGCTTCGGACAGATAGGGCGCGGGGGCGCGTTCCACCACCTTTTGGTTGCGCCGCTGCACCGAACAATCGCGCTCATACAGGTGATAAATCGCCCCGTGTTTATCGCCCAGGATTTGC
>JALQTR010000131.1 GCA_023260835.1 Paracoccaceae bacterium | reverse complement strand
AGTCAGCCAAAATAGATTGCTCATGATACCCCCTGAAAGCTTGGGGATTTGAATCATGCCACCAATGCGATCTCAAGCCGATTAATGGGTCCTGACCCTAAATATAAGATATAAATTGTTAAAAAGCATCAAAAGGGTTAGCGCCCTTAACATAAGGCGCCAAAATCATTCAGACTTTGGCGCCTTGCGTTTAATTTTAACTCACAACGCCATAATCCCCGCATCAATTGCATTTATGATCTTGTCGACCTCGGCTTCGGTGATGATCAGCGGTGGGGACATCACAACCGAATGCATCACAAGGCGCACCATGACACCCGCTTGATAGATGTTTTCATGCAGACGTTTCATCGTGGCCATGTCCATGGGCGTTTTCTGATCGCGGTTCGATACAAATTCAATCCCCGCCATTAACCCATGCCCACCGCGCAGATCGCCGATGATGTCATGTTTCGCGGCCAGCCCCTGCAACCCGGCATAAAGCTGCGCGCCACGTGCGGCGGCGTTTTGATCCAGCTGCAACCGCTGCGTTTCAGCCAGACAGGCCACGGTGGCCGCGGCCCCAACGGGGTGCGCGCTGTAGGTATATCCGTGATAGATCCCGGCCTCGGCGCTGTCCGCGGTTTCGAACACCTCGGCGACCTTTTCACCGATCATCGCGGCACCCACGGGGAAATATCCCGATGTGATCCCTTTGGCCATCGACATCATGTCGGGCTTTACACCCCAATGCCGCGCACCCGACCAATGGCCGGTGCGGCCAAAGCCGGTAATTACCTCATCCGAGATCATCAGAATCCCGTGCCGATCACAAATCTCGCGCATCAGGGGCATGAATGTCTCATGCGGGACAATCACCCCGCCTGCGCCCTGAATGGGTTCCATGATAAAGGCGGCGATGGTGTCGGCCCCTTGAAAGGCAATCTCATCCTCCATCGCGGCGGCAATGTTTTGCGCCAGTTTGGCGGGGTCCGTTTCATGAAACGGATTGCGATAGGTATAGGGGCTGGGCAAATGAAAACAGCCCGGCAACAGCGGCTCATACGCGGTGCGGAACCGCGCATTGCCATTCACCGATGCACCGCCAAAATGCGTGCCATGATAGCCCTTTTTCAGCGACAGGAATTTGGTGCGCGTGGGCTGGCCGCGCAGACGGTGGTATTGCCGCGCCAAACGCAAACAGGTTTCCACCGAATCCGACCCGCCTGATGTAAAGAACACCCGCGCCATCCCATCGGCCGCAAACATATCCTGCATGGCGACCGATGCCTCGATCGCCGCGGGGTTCGATGTGCCGGCAAACGCGGAATAATAGGGTAAGGATTGCAGCTGATCTGCAATCGCCCCCTTCAGCACATCATTGGAATAGCCCAGGTTCACACACCACAGACCGCCCACCGCATCAATCGCGCTGTGCCCGTCGATATCCGTTATGCTGACACCCGCCGCCCCAGTGATGATTTTGGGCGGCTGGGCCATGGAGTCGGCCGGGGCGCCCATCGGGTGCCACAGGGCCTTTGCGTTATGTTCTTTCAAAAAATTGTCGTCTTTCATCATAGGCCCCTTTGCGCGGTGTTTCTGCGCGCCACTGTGCCGCGTCAGCTTTGGCTTTGGCAAGGGCAGAAATCGGCAAAATCGCACTGGCGTGGCGTCACGGTTTTCCCTATATTGGCGGCTATGGCCAAAAAACACAAATCCGATCCGAATTACAAAGTCATCGCTGAAAACCGCCGCGCGCGGTTTGATTACGCGATTGAAAGCGATTTGGAATGCGGCATTGCCCTGCATGGGTCCGAAGTGAAATCCCTGCGCAAGGGCGGCAGCAATATCGCCGACAGCTATGCCGCGGTTGAAAATGGCGAATTGTGGTTGGTCAACAGCTATATCGCGCCCTATGAACAGGCCAAAACCTGGGGGCATGAGGAACGCCGCCGCCGCAAACTGCTGGCCAATAAACGCGAAATTGCCCGGTTCTGGAATGACACCCAGCGCAAGGGTATGACGCTGGTCCCCCTTGTGATGTATTTTAACCACAAAGGCTTTGTTAAGATCAAAATTGGTTTGGCGAAGGGCAAAAATGTGGCAGATAAACGCGCCACCGAAGCCAAACGCGACTGGGGTCGGCAAAAACAGCGGCTGCTGCGCGATAACAGCTGATCACATTAAGTCACTGAAAAGTAATAATTAATAATCGCTTTGGCGGGCGCATTTTTGCGTCTGTTAACCTTTTATTAAAATTTTCCTTTATCTTTAACTTTATTCTAGCAAAAAGTGTGTTAACCTATTATTAAGTATATAAATTAACTTTAGGTGATACATCTTTTGTCGACAAAACCTACATATATCGGACGCGAAGCGGGGCGAAAATTGGGCGTATATGGCGCGTTGATTTTGGCGTTGGCGGCCGTCTGGCCGCAGCCCACGCTGGCCGCGGGCTTGATTACCTGCCCGGGGTTTCTACCGGCGCAGGGCGGTTCGACGCAGGGCGCAGGCTGTGCGCCGCAACCTTATACGGTGCGCGCGGGCGACACATGGCGCAACTTGGCGCTGCGGTTTTTGGGCAGCAAATCAGGCTTTGCACAGATCGCCCAGCTGAATGGCCGCGATCCAAAGGTTCCCGCCCAATACCCAAAAATTGGCGAAACGCTTTTGGTTCCCTGCACCGCACAATCCGCCCCCACCGCGCCGACAGCAAAATCAGCCCTTGCCGCGCCAACACAGATTTGGCGCGCCAAAGCCGGCAGCTATGCCCGCGATGTGATTGCCGCCTGGGGCAAACGCGCCGGATACCGCGTGGTGCAAGAGGGCAGCGCAGATTGGCGCAGGGCATTGGACCTGTGGCCATGCTGACGGGGGGCGCATTGTTTTTGGCCCTGATCTGGATTGTCACCCGCATCACAGGCAAGGGCATGGGGCAGGGCGATTGGGTGCTTATCCCCGCCATTGGTGCCATGCTGGGGTTGGCCGATCTGATGCTGTTTTACATTGGATTTGCGATTGCGCTGGCTGCTATCATCCTGCGCGCACGCATCAAAGGCATGGATTGGCGCAGGGCCCCTGTGCCTGCGGCCCTGCCCATTGGGCTGGCCATGATCCCTGTGGCCGTGCTGCGCATATGGCAGGCCCCGATCGCGCCGCCCTTGGCGCCGGCCAATTTGGCTTGGCTGGGCATTCTTGCTGGGGTGGGCTGGACCATATGGGACATCAAATTACAGGCAAAAGAAAGGTAGGGTTGGCATGACACACCCGTTTATCCGCGGCATCCACACCGCCATTGCTGCGGCGATTTTCGCAGGGATCACCCTGCCCGCCCAGGCGGCGGATAACATCAAAACGTTGGGCGCCGCTGGGCGCACCGTGCAGGACATGCAGCAGGGTATCCCAACAGCCTATTGCCCAGCCGATTTATCCTGTGTGATTGAACTGCCACAGGGCGAATTGGTGTCTGACCTGCCATCGTTATCCGATGCCGCCAATTGGTCGATCGAGATGCGCCTGCGCGATGGACCAGACCCGCAAACCCTGTTCATTCTAACCCCGCGCGCACAGGCCAAACCGCACAGCAGCCTTGTCATCCTGACCGACCAGCGGGTTTACGCGATCAATCTGGTCAAAAGCGACACACAGCACACGCCCATTCTGGCCTTCGAACACCGCGGCCGCGCCGATGCGCAGATGCTGGAGCGGATCAATGCGCTGAAGGCCCGCGCCGCAGCCCAAAGGCAAGCTGCGGCAGTGGCGGCGGCGGGCAGCATTGGCTGTTTGCCCCCCGCCCCTGTGGCCACGATGGCACCCTCGGGCGTGATGCCCGCCCCCGCGCCAGTGGTATCGGCGGTATCAACCCAAAGCACGCCAAAGCCCAGCGCAGCAGGTCCCAGCGCAGCAAAGCGCAGCGCAGCGCAGTCCCCACGCAAATCTGGGCCCGCGCCGGCGCAGCGGGGCATCGCCAAAGGGCTGGATTATAATTTTTCAATAACAGGACAGGCGGCGTTTCGCCCCACGCGCGTTTACACCAATGGGCGGCAGACCTTTGTTGATCTGCCAAAAGAATTTTCCGGCGATCTGCCATTGGTGATTGGGCAAACCACCCCGCCAAAGGGCAGCTTCACCGTGCGGATGGACCAGGCACGCCATCAAATCATCATTGATCGCCTGCTGACAGATTTCACCTTGCGGGCCGGCCGCGCCAAAATCCGCGTCACCAAAGGATAACCCTATGAAACCTCTAACGTTATTTCCCTTTGTAGCGGCGTTTTTGGCAGGGTGTTTGCAATCCCTGCCCCCGCTGACACCTGCACAAAACTGCGCCATCGGGTATGATATGGCACAGCATATTTATCAAGCCGAACGCCAAACGCGCAGCACGATACTGGCCCCCAAAACCCCCACAGAATGCGAAAACTATGCCCTGCAATATCTGCGCAAATCGGGCTTTGCGATTGAACCATCTGGCAATGATCGGTTGTTTGATATTGCGCTGACCCCCGATGCCGATGGGCAGATTTTGGCCGTGGCCACATTGCCCGATGGCGCGCGGTTTGCGCGCCTATATCGCCCCGGCCCGGGCGGGGTGTACCCCGCCAGCGCCCTGTCGAAAATGCAGGCGCCCTGATGGGGGCGCGGCTTGCCACGCTGCTGTTGATCTGTGCCGCGCTGGCCACCCCAGCGCAGGCACGCGATCAACGGCTGCTGAATTTCATCGCATCGGTGGAATCGCGCGGCGATTATGATGCGCTGTATCATGGCCTGCGCCAGCGCCCCGCGCGCCCCCTGACACAGCTGACTGTGGGCGAGGTGATGCAATTCCAACGCAGCCTGCGCAATGTCACATCCACGGCCGTGGGACGGTATCAATTCATCAAAGACACCTTGGCCTATTTGGCGCGCAAACACCGGATCGATCCCAAAACGCGGTTCGATGCTGCCTTGCAGGATCGGCTGGCGTGGGAATTGGTGCGCGAATGCGCGGCGGCACCGCGCCCCGCTGGCCTTTGCCAATTGTCTGGCGCAAATTTGGGCCGGCTTGCCACGGGTGTCTGGGCCAAACTATGGCCTGTCCCATTACGATGGGATCGCCGGAAATAAGGCGCAGGTTACGCCCGAACGATTTTTGGCCGCTTTGGGCGCCGCGCCCACAGCCCGCACCAAAGCCCAGCAAGGTGACGTTACCATCGCAGAGGCCGAGCCATATTCCGCCCAAACCCTACAGGCCCGATACGCCCGAATCCGCGCCAAAATGCTGGAAAACCAACGCGGGTTGCACCGGCAGGTTGGCAATCAAATCATTTATGCGGTCGATCCATATCGGGTGGAATGAGGCCCTATGTATAAGCCCCTTGGATCCGTGCGTCCAAGGGCAGCACCTGCCTGGGTAGGCGCATTTGCCTCAGCGTCAAAATGATCGGTCGTTCCGACAACAGTATTATGTATCAATGAATTGCAGCGTTTCATGCGCCTGCCGGGGGGGGGCAGGCAGGCGCAGCCCGGGCCGCCCCGCCCGGGCAAGATGCCTTAAACACATGCCGTTTTCGACATCAGAACGCCCAAGGTTTTGTTTACCCCGTAAAGGACGACACCCCAACCTGCGCGGGGCGCAGCAGGCGGTCGTGCAGCATGAAACCTTCGGCGCTGACCTGAATGATATGGCCCGCAACGGTGCCTGGAACGGGGGCTTCGAACATGGCTTCGTGTTCGTTGGGATCGAATTTATCGCCCACTTCGGGGGCAATAATCACCATACCGTGTTTGGAAAACACATTCAGCAATTCACGCATGGTCAATTCGATCCCTTCGATCAGGGCTGAATTGGCCTCGGTCTTTTCACCCGCCGCTTCGATCGCGCGTTTCATATTGTCATAAACGGGTAACAAATCGCGGGCCAGGCGAGTGCCGCCATAGGCCTCGGCCTCGCGCCGGTCTTTATCGGCACGTTTACGCGCGTTATCGGCATCGGCCAAGGCGCGCATGAATTTGTCGCGCATCTCATCGCGTTCTGCGGTTAGCGCCGCAATCACATCTGCATCACCGCCCTCGGCGGCGGCATCCGCGGCGTCTGCTTCGGCCTGCACCTCTTCTGCGGCGGCGGCCAATTCATCCAAGGTTTCCAGCTTGTCCTCGTTCATCTTTTCTGCCCTTCATCAGCTTTGGCCGGAGATCAACTTCCCAACCAGTTGCGCCGTGTAATCCACAATCGGCACAATTCGTCCATAATTCAGTCGCGTGGGCCCAATCACACCAATCGCCCCCACAATCTTTCGATCAGCGTTCATATATGGAGAGACAACCAAAGAGGAACCCGAAAGTGAAAAAAGTTTGTTCTCTGACCCAATAAAAATGCGCACACCGTCGCCTTCATCCGCCAATTCCAGAAAATTGGCGATGTCGCGCTTGCGTTCCAGATCATCAAACAGGGTTTTGATGCGCTCCAAATCATCCTCTGGCGCCTCGTCCTGCAACAAATAGGACCGGCCCCGCACGATCAACCGTTCGGCGCTGGCGTCGTCTTTGTCCCAAACCGCAAGGCCGCTTTGGATCAAAGATTCGCTCAGCTGGTCAATTTCATGCCGCCGCGTGGCGATTTCTTGCGCAATCACGCTGCGCAGATCCGACAGGGTGCGCCCTTCGATCAGGGCATTCAGGAAATTCGTCGCTTCGCGAAGGGAACTGGGGGTTTGTCCGGGCGGCGGGGTGAACACGCGGTTTTCCACATGACCATCGGAATAGACCAAAACCGCCAATGCCCGATCCATTGCCAGCGACACAAATTCAATATGTTTGATTGGCGCCTCACGCTTGGGGGCCAGAACCAATGATGCGCCATGGGTCACGCCCGACAGGGCCTGCCCCACGCGGTCCAGAACATCCGCGACATCGCCGCGATCCTTGCCCAAGGTGCCATCCAGATATTCGCGGTCTTGGGCGCCAAGATCCTTCACCTCAAGCAGGCCATCGACGAACATTCGCAGCCCCTGTTGGGTGGGAATGCGGCCAGCGGATATATGCGGGCTGCCCAGCAGACCCAGATATTCCAGATCCGCCATCACATTGCGGATTGTTGCCGCGCTGACCTTTTCAGAAAAATCCCGCGCCAGATTGCGCGACCCGACAGGTTCACCATGTTCCAAATACCCTTCCACCACGCGGCGAAACACTTCGCGCGTGCGGTCATTCATTTCTGAAAGGGTGGCCCTGCTGTCCATTATCGCCCATCAATCTGATTGCGCCTGTTGCGTAAATTAGATTGGAATTTCGGGGGGGTCAATCAAGGGGCGCACAGGAAATGCGTTCGCTTACGCGTCAAATCGGATAACAACAAAAGATTGTATTAAAATCATATTATGCTGGCATAGGCTGTGTAATGAAATTAATCTGTGCGGCAGTAAGGCGTTGCAGGTGCTGTCATGGGTAAACAGAAAGAGCTTCAGATAAAGGTCCGCAATATCGGACCAATCAGATCGCTGGATGCGAAACTTGCGGGCCAACAAAACCTGATCTTTGCGCGAAACGGAACAGGCAAATCCTATATCACCCGCGCGCTGAGCGTGCTTGAAGGCACCGATGGTGATCAAGACAAAGAATGGCCCAAGCTGTTGGTATCCACCGAAGCGCAAGAGGGCAAAGGCACGCTTGAGCTGATCGAAAATGGTACAACCATCGGCAAAGTCGATCTTAATCGCAGAACGGGCGAGACCCAAAGAGCCGTGGATGGCCATATCTTTCATGTCTTTTCAGAAGATTACATCGACCAAAACCTGCGGCAGACAAGATATAAACTGAACGGCGATATCACCCATGAAATTGTCATGGGTGAAGAAAATGTAACCATTAAGGAAAAAGAGAAAGAAATAGTACGTAATAAAGTGCGGCTTGAAGCAGCAAATGCTGAACTTAAAACTAGGGTCAGGACTCATAACCAAAACATGACTGTTGCGGCGAGAGCGATGGCCGAGAGGAAGACTTCGGGGCAGCGGTCATATCGGGTGGCGACCCGCCGCCAATCCTTCAGACGCCCGAACATGATCTCGATACGATTGCGGCGCTTGTAGCGGCGTTTGTCGTATTTGATGGGCTTCTTTCGTGCCTTTCGGCCCGGAATGCAGGGCCTGATCCCCTTATTTTGCAGGGCTTCGCGGAACCAGTCGGCGTCATAGCCGCGGTCCCCCAGAAGCCACTGGGCTTTCGGCATGTCGCCCAGAAGCGCCGCCGCCCCTGTATAGTCGCTGATCTGGCCTGCCGATATGAAGAACCGAATTGGCCGCCCGTTGGTGTCGGTGATGGCATGCAACTTGGTGTTCATACCGCCTTTGGTTCGCCCGATCAGGCGCCCACGCCCCCCTTTTTACCCCGCAGGCTGGATGCCGTGCGATGGGCTTTGAGATAGGTCGCATCGATCATGATCGTCGTCGGGTCCGTCGCTTCCGCAGTCAACCCTTCAAATATTCTGGCAAAAACCCCCATCTCGCTCCAGCGTTTCCAGCGATTATAGAGCGTCTTCGGTGGGCCGTACTCCTTCGGCGCATCGCACCACCGTAAGCCATTGCGATTGATGAAGATTATTCCACTCAACACCCGCCGATCATCAACCCTCGGCTTACCATGGCTCTTGGGAAAGAACGGTCGCAGCCGCTCCATCTGTTCGTCAGTCAGCCAAAATAGATTGCTCATGATACCCCCTGAAAGCTTGGGGATTTGAATCATGCCACCAATGCGATCTCAAGCCGATTAATGGGTCCTGACCCTACGGTGCAAAACAGCTCTGGGTCACTGGTGCTGCGGCAGGACAAAGCGCAGCAGTCGCAAAGCACGGCCGCGGGGGATGCGGATGGGTTTGTGTTAAATTTGCGGCAGACCACAGACCCCAGTTTGGGTGTGCAAGAGCTGCGCATCTACGGGTTCGACAAAAATCGCGACACAATTTATGTGGATGAGCAAAACCAAGGCGGGTTGGCGTTTGATCCATCAGGCATTGCCGAATTGGTGCTCGAGGATGATTTGGTGCTGCGGATCTATGATCATTATGATCTGGCGTGATCTGCCCAGCAATTTTTATCGTTGGGATCCGCCTTGGCGCAGTTTGCGCAGCAAGGATTGGGTTGCAAACCCATCTGGTGTGACGCCGATGGTGGATTGATAGGCGCGCAGCGCGGCACCGGTTTTGGGGCCGGCGCGCCCGTCGACACCACCTGTGCTGAACCCGCGGGCCGTCAGCAGGCGCTGCATATCCCTGATTTGATCGCGTGACAGGGGTTTTTCATGCCGCGGCCAACGGGCCGACAGACCGCTGCCCCCCGCGATTTGATCGCCCAGCAACCCCACCCCCATGACATAGGCATCGGCGGCGTTATACCGTTCAATCACGCTGAAATTATGAAAAATCATCAATGCCGGACCATTCGCCCCAGCCGGCAGCAGGATGGATGCGGGGCCATAAAGATCGGGGATGGCGCGTGCGGCTGTCACGCCCGATGCCGCCCATATACTGGGCAGGCGTTTGATGCGGCGCTGCGCTTGGGCGTAATCGAACCCATCGGGCAAGCGCACCTCGATCCCCCAAGGGTGGCCCTGCGTCCAGCCGTGTTTGGCCAGATAATTCGCGGTGGATGCCAGCGCATCACTGGGATCATCGGCCCAAATATCCCGCCGGCCATCGCCGGTAAAATCCTGCGCATAGGCCAAATAGGACGATGGGATGAACTGCGTGTGCCCCATCGCGCCAGCCCAACTGCCCAGCATATGCGCCGGATCAATATCGCCGGCCTGAATGATCTTCAGCGCATCAATCAACTGCGTTTCAAAGAAGGCACCGCGCCGCGCGTCATAGGCAAGCGTGGCCAGCGCCTCGATAATTGGGGTTTTGCCGCGGTGGGACCCAAAATTGCTTTCCAGCCCCCAGATGGCCAGCACATATTCGCGATCCACGCCATATCGCGCCTCGATCTGATCCAGGGTGCGGGCGTGACGGCGGGCCATATCGCGGCCTGTGGTGATGCGGGCGCGCGATGCGGCACTGTCCAGATAGTCCCACACGGGTTTGGTGAATTCAGCCTGATTGCGGTCGCGCTCGATGATCTTTTGGTTCAACTGCAATCCGTCCAGCGCGCGGGCCAAGGTGGCATCGTTGATCCCATTGGCGCGGGCGCGCGTGGCGAAATCCTGCAACCATGCGCTGAATGCACTATTCTGCACGGCCCACTCCGCCTGTGTTTTGGGGCGCGGCTGGGGGGCGTTCGTGCCCACGGCAGGCGCGGCTGCGCCCGATATGGCGATGGCGGTGATAAGGGGGATGATCGTTTTGCGCATCGATTGCCTTGCCCGGGGTTGTTTTCCTCCAATCTTATCGCAAATGCGCCGCTCAGCAATGAAAAATTGCGGGCGGGGCCATTGCGCCCGGGGGGTATAAGCGTATGATACGCGGCAAATCCCAAAGATGCAGCGCAAAGGCCCGTCATGTCATCCAATCAGCCCCCAAAACCCGTTGTTTTATGTATCTTGGATGGCTGGGGCAAACGGGCGGATTGTGGGGCGAACGCTCCGGCCCTGGCCCAAACACCCAATTTTGATTGGATCATGCAGAACTGCCCGCACAGCGCGCTGATCACCCATGGCCCCGATGTCGGCCTGCCCGCAGGGCAAATGGGCAATTCCGAGGTCGGCCACACCAATATTGGCGCTGGCCGCGTGGTGGCGATGGATCTGGGTCAGATTGATTTGGCGATCGAGGATGGCAGTTTCGCCCAAAACGCCGCCCTTTTGGATTTCATCCAAAACCTGCGGCGCAGCGGCGGCACCGCGCATATTCTGGGGCTGCTGTCCGATGGCGGGGTGCATGGGCATATCACCCATATTCGCGCGGCGATTGATGTGATCACCGGGGCAGGGGTGCCGGTGGCCCTGCATGTGATGACCGATGGGCGTGATGTGGCACCCAAATCCGCGCTGGATTATATCGCGCAGATTGAACAGGATTTGCCGGATCTGGCGCGGATTGCCTCGGTCACCGGCCGATATTACGCAATGGACCGCGACAATCGTTGGGAACGGGTTGGCGCGGCCTATGGCGCGATGATCGCGGGGCAGGGGGCGGCGGCAGCAACCGCCGCGGCTGCCGTTCAGGCCGGATATGATGCGGGGCAAACGGATGAATTTATCCCCGCCACGCTGATTGGCGATTACGCAGGTGCCACGGATGGCGATGGTGTCTTTTGCATGAATTTCCGCGCCGACCGCGCGCGTGAGATCATGCGCGCCATTGCCCAGCCTGATTTCAACGAATTCGACACCGGCGCGCGCCCCAACTGGGCGGGCGTTTTGGGCATGGTCGAATATTCTCAGGCGCATAATGATTACATGACCACCTGCTATCCCAAACTGGCGATCAAAAACACGCTGGGGGATTGGGTGGCGCAGCATGGCCTGCGCCAGTTCCGCCTGGCCGAGACAGAAAAATACCCCCATGTGACCTTTTTCCTGAACGGCGGCGTGGAAACCCCCGCCCCGGGCGAGGATCGCCACATGCCCGCCAGCCCCAAGGTTGCCACCTATGATCTGCAGCCTGAAATGTCTGCGCCCCAGGTCACAACTGCCTTTGTGGATGCCATCCACAAAGGGTATGATCTGATCGTCACCAATTATGCCAACCCCGATATGGTGGGCCACACCGGGGATCTGGATGCGGCGATCAAAGCCTGCGAAGCGGTGGACCACGGATTGGGCGCCGTATTGGCCGCCCTGCGCGCGGCGGGCGGGGCGATGATTGTCACCGCTGATCACGGTAATTGCGAAATGATGGTCGACCCCGAAACCGGCGGCCCGCATACCGCGCATACGGTGAATTTGGTTCCTGTGGCCATGGTGGGCGGCCCAATGGGTGCGCATCTGCGCGAAGGCGGGCGGCTGGCCGATCTGGCGCCGACGATCCTGCAACTGATGGGCCTGCCCAAACCGCCCGAAATGACCGGGGAAAGCCTGATTTGCTGATCTGGCGCCATACGGCCCTGCCCGCTGGGGCGGCGTTACATGGCCTTTGGGGCCTGATGCGCTGTGCCATGCGGGCGACGGTTCTGGCCTGTGTTGTGCTGTTTGCACCAGCCGCGGGGGCGCAGACATCGGCTGATCAGGCAGAACAGGCCCGCCAACAGGTGGAACAGGCGATGCTGGATCTGGATGCGGCGGGTGGCGCGCGTGATCGCGTGGCGGCCCTGACGCAGGTCATTCGCGCGCTTGAGGATGGGGTGGCCGTTCTGCGCCAATCCCTGCGTGATGCCCAGCTGCGCGAGGCGCAGATCACCGCCAGTTTGGATGCGCGCAAAGAGGAATTGCAAACCCTGCTGACCGCGCTGCAAGCCATGGCCCGACTGGACGGCAGCAAGGCGCTGGCCCATCCAGATGGTCCAGTTGCATTGGCGCGGGCTGGGGTCCTGCTGGCAGATGCCAGCCCGGCAATGGCTGGGCGCGCGCAGAATTTGCAATCGGCCCTGCAAGAGGCACGCATTATATCGCTTCTGCAAGCACAGGGACAAAAGACATTAGAGGCAGGGCTGGATGCCGCGCGTCAGGCCCGCACCGAATTGAACACGGCCATCGCAGATCGCACACCCCTGCCGCGGCGGTTTTCAACCGATCCAGCCCGCTTGGCGGCGCTGATCGCATCGGCTGAAACATTGACCAGTTTTGCCCAAGGGCTGGACAGCGTATCGGATAAGGCGCCAGCCGCCACGCCGCTGCCGCCCGTGCAAAAGGGCGCGCTGCCGCTGCCTGCGCGGGGCCGTGTTTTGCGCAAAATGAACGAAGCCGATGCCGCCGGCGTGCGCCGCCCGGGCGTGGTTTTGGCCGCAGATAATGGCGCCTTGGTCACCACACCGGCCGCGGCCACGCTGCGCTATGCCGGGCCGCTGCTGGATTATGGCACTGTGGCCATTTTGGAACCCGCCCGCGATGTATTGTTTATCTTTGCCGGCCTGACCGAGGTCTTTGGTAATCTGGGCGAGGTGGTCCCCGCCGGCACGCCAATTGGATTTTTGGGCCAATTGCCCGATGAAACATCATCACAATCTGGTGAAAGCTCTGGACGTTTTTTGCCGCAGACGCTCTATATAGAAGTGCGAGAGCGTGAAATTCCCGTGGATCCGTTAACATGGTTCACCGCAAATTAAAGAAAGTGGGTCGCCCATGAAAACCCGTATGAAACAAACCACCGCTGCCTTGGCTTTGGGATTGCTGGCGTTTCAGGCGCCGCCATTGGCCCCCGCCGCTGTCGCGGAAACCAAGGCGGAAATCTATGAACAGCTAGATCTGTTTGGGGATATTTTCGAACGTGTCCGCCGTGAATACGTCGAGGAGGTGGACGCCAAAACCCTGATCGAGGCCGCGATCAACGGGATGCTGACATCGCTGGATCCACATTCTTCCTATCTGTCGGCAGATGCGGCCGATGATATGCGCGTGAAAACCCGCGGGGAATTTGGCGGGTTGGGGATCGAGGTTACGCAAGAAGAGGGATTCGTGAAGGTCGTCTCTCCCATTGATGGCAGCCCTGCCGCTGCTGCGGGTATGGAATCGGGCGATTTTGTCACCCATGTTGACGGCGAAAGCCTGTTGGGGCTGACGTTGAACGAAGCGGTCGATCTGATGCGCGGCCCCGTTGGGTCAGAAATCACCATCACCGTTGTGCGCGAGGGCGAGGCCGAACCACTTGATGTCACCATCACCCGCGATATCATTAAATTAACGGCCGTACGCGCCCGCACCGAAGGCGACAGCGTTGTGTTGCGTGTAACCACCTTCAACGATCAAACCTATCCCAATTTGGAAGACGGGCTGGCCAAAGAGATCGAGGCCGCAGGCGGCTTGGGCAACATCAACGGCATTGTGCTGGATCTGCGCAACAATCCCGGCGGATTGCTGAGCCAGGCCATCAAAGTGTCTGATGCGTTTTTGGATAAGGGCGAGATTGTGTCCACCCGCGGGCGTGACGCTGCGGATGGCGAACGGTTCAATGCCGAAAAGGGTGATCTGGCACAGGGCAAGCCGATTGTGGTGCTGATCAATGGCGGTTCGGCATCGGCATCAGAAATTGTTGCGGGGGCGTTGAAGGATCATCGCCGCGCTGTGGTGATTGGCACCAAATCCTTTGGCAAAGGATCGGTTCAGACGGTGATGCCGCTGCGCGGGGATGGGGCGATGCGCCTGACCACCGCGCGCTATTACACCCCATCGGGCCGGTCGATCCAAAACCTGGGCGTCAGCCCGGACATCGTGGTGCAGCAGCCGCGCCCCAATCGCAATGCAACCGAGGAAGAGGACACCCGCCCAACCCGGTCCGAGGCCGATCTGCGCGGCAGCCTGCGCAATGACAGCCTGACCGAGGATGAGATCAAACAGATCGAGGCCGACCGCGCCCGCGCCGAAGCCGCCGCCAAACTGCGGCAGGAAGATTATCAGCTGGCCTATGCGATTGATCTGCTGAAGGGCCTTGCCGCGATTGACAGCAAATAACCCTGAACGCCCCCCGCCGCAGATGCCACATCCGCGGCGGGGAGGGGGTTTACCAAAACACAAACATATCTTCGGTGATTTGATCGATTGTTAGGCCTTCCAACGAAATGGTTGTCGCTGGCTGATAATCCTGTGTCTGATATGTGACATTGACCCCACTTTCGCTTTCAGTGATGTGAAGGTCATCAAAGCCAAGAGGGTTTTCCCAACGATCTTCACGGAACAAGTGTTCAACGATTGTGATGTTGTCGAGGCCAATTTCAAAATCGGTGATTGTGATTTTCGCGTTTTCGAACCCTATCACAAAATCGCTGAAAATGAATGTGTCTGCACCAGCACCACCTGTTAATGTTCCATCCCCATTCGCAAAGAAATTAAAGCTGTCGTCGCCATCCCCGCCGTCAGCAACAACAGGTGCGCCGAATAAATCCAAAAACTCTATTTGGTCATCTCCGGCCTCGCCATAAATGGTTGAACCGCTGGCGCCAAGAATGAGATCATCGCCATCCCCGCCCTTGATGGTTGAGGCCCAGAAGCTTTGCAGTCTGTCATTGCCTGCACCACCATCCAATAATGATTCAAAACCGCCGAAGATTTCATCATCGCCATCGCCACCCAGAAGGATGTTATTGGGTCCAAACCCATCGATAAGATCGTCTCCAGCGCCGCCATCAAGCAGGTTATTGCCGTCATCACTGAAAAGGGTGTCATCCCCATCGCCGCCGAATACTGTATCCGCGCCGCCACCCCCATTCAGGGTGTCATTCCCATCAAGGCCGTGAATTTCGTTATCATTGCCATTACCGATAATGTTATCGCGTTGATTGCTGCCGGTAACATTATCGACATTGTGCAAGCCGCCCGATGAATTGGCCGATGCGTGGGTGAACGACCCAGCAAAGGTTGTGCCATCGATGGTGATGACTTGGGTCAGATCGGCGGTGACACCTTCGGCTGAGGCATCATTCGCAATATTCGTTACAGAAAAATCGACTGTATCTTTATGGTCAAGCGGATCTGCCTCGCCATTGGTATATCCAAAGATCTGTTTGACGCCATCTGTTCCAGCAATCAGCCTGTCGGCGCCATTTCCGCCCTGCAAAAGATCATCCCCAGATCCCGCGTTGAGCGTATCATCCCCATCGCGACCGTTCAGCGTGTCATTCCCCGCGTTCCCATCCAGAACATTATTCTGATCATTGCCATGAATTTCGTCGTTTTTCACAGTGCCTATAACGTTTTCAACATTATTAAAGGCCGCGATTTTGGTGGGCGAGCTGGGTGGATCCAGAAGCCTTGCATGACCGTCGAATATTTCGGCCCGCTGTGAAATCTCATAGAAAATTCGAACTCGGCCAGATAAGTCCACCAAAACGCCAAGATCTGTTTCGCTGGCCGGATCAACATAATTTTGAAACGACACCGTGTCGGTTCCGCCGCCGGCGTCGACAAATTTGCTGCTGCCCGACCCCAGATCAATGATGTCATCACCGTTGCCGCCCAGAACATCATCTTTGCCACCGCCCAGGCTTATGACATTTTGACCATCGCCGCTGCGGATCACATCATTTCCATCGCCACCGTCGATTGTGTCATCTCCATCGCCGGCCGAAATGTAGTTATCGCCTTGACCGCCTTGGATCAGATCATCTCCAGCCCCGCGTTGAGCGTATCATCCCCATCGCCACCGTCGAGTGTGTCATCTCCGGCGCCGGCCGAAATGTAGTCATCGCCATTTCCGCCTTGGATCAGATCATCTCCATCTTCACCATAAAGTTGATCATCGTCCGCACCGCCGTCGATCGTATCATTGCCGCCTCCGCCACGGATCTTATCACGGCCACTCCCGCCCTTAACCTCGTCGGCACCCTGTCCTAGCAGGTCGGCAATATCATCACCCTCGCCCAAATCGGCTTCCGCAGACCAAAGTCCATTGTCACGGGGCATTCGCAAAAATGTATCATCACCCTCGCCCAAATCGGCTTTGATATGGCCTGTACTTGTGATCAGTTTGTTGTTTCCGGCCCCAAATTCGAGGCTGAGGACGTTATCATCATTAAGTTCAACAAATTCAGTGCGTACATAATCGAACTGGCCACTATCTGGGTTGTTATAGTAGATGTTGTAATAGTGCCCCTCAACGGTGATTGTATAATCTGAATCAAAATCTATGCCATCGATTTGGTACCAAACTTGATGCAGCCCATCGAAGGCGTAGTTTAATTTTCCATCAAAATAAGGGTCGTCCAATCTCACATGTCCCGCAAGCGTTTTTGAATTGTCAAAAGCGGCCCACGCGAATGGCTGGAAAGACTCTGTTTGCCAGGTTTGCTCAATTGTGTTCGTATCTTGCGGTTTGGCGATTGATTTTAAATGTTCTTCAAGTGTCATTTGATGTTCCTTCACGGTTTAAAAGCCATGAGGAAGCGTCGAATGAATGTGTTAACAAAATCTCAACACATTTTACAACTTGCCTAGGATTTGCGCCTTAACTATGTTTGCGCCCCATCAGCCCCCTGTGCCTTCGGGCACCAGGACCTCGCGTTTGCCGACGTGGTTGGCGGGGCTGACAACGCCTTGATCTTCCATCTGTTCAACCAAACGTGCGGCTTTGTTATACCCGATTGCCAGTTTGCGCTGAATGTAAGAGGTCGAGCATTTGCGGTCCTTGATCACTATCGCCACGGCGGTGTCATAAAGCGCGTCTTCGCCATCGGTGTTGCCGCCCAGCCCCAGAACCATGTCAATGCTGTCGGCTTTATCTTCATCCGGGCCGCTGACGACATTGCCGACATATTCGGGCGGACCAAAGGATTTCAGATGGGTGACGACCTCTTCGACCTCCTCATCTGAAACAAACGGTCCATGGCAGCGCGAAATGCGCGATCCGCCGGCCATATACAGCATATCGCCCATGCCCAGCAGCTGTTCTGCGCCCATTTCGCCCAAAATGGTGCGGCTGTCGATTTTTGACGTCACCTGAAATGAAATGCGGGTGGGGAAGTTGGCTTTGATCGTGCCGGTGATCACATCCACCGATGGGCGCTGTGTGGCCATGATCAGGTGGATACCCGATGCGCGGGCCATTTGGGCCAGACGTTGGATGCAGGCCTCGATCTCTTTGCCGGCGACCATCATCAAATCGGCCATTTCATCCACAACCACCACGATATAGGGCAGTTTTGTTGGGGTGAATTCTTCGGTTTCAAACACGGGCTCGCCGGTGTCATCGTCAAATCCGGTCTGCACAGTGCGCGAGAAATTCTCGCCCTTGGCCAATGCGTCGGCGACGCGGCTGTTATACCCGTCAATATTGCGCACACCCATTTTGGACATTTTGCGATACCGGTCCTCCATTTCGCCCACGACCCATTTCAGGGCGACAACCGCCTTTTTGGGGTCGGTGACAACCGGGGACAGAAGGTGCGGAATGCCGTCATAGACGGACAGTTCCAGCATTTTAGGGTCGATCATGATCATCCGGCAATCATCCGGTGTCAGCTTATACAGCAGCGACAGGATCATCGTGTTGATGGCAACGGACTTCCCCGATCCGGTGGTACCAGCGATCAGCAGGTGGGGCATTTTCGCCAGATCGGCCACCACAGGCGCGCCGGAAATATCCTTGCCCAAGGCCAGTGCCAGCTTGCGCTTGCCATCGCCAAAATCGCGGGCCGACAGGATTTCGCGGAAGCTGACCATTTCGCGGTTTTCATTGGGCAGTTCGATCCCGATGACAGACCGCCCCGGCACGGTGGACACCCGCGCCGACAGCGCCGCCATGGACCGGGCGATATCATCGGCCAGGCCAACAACGCGGCTGGCTTTCAGGCCCGGGGCGGGTTCCAATTCATACATGGTGACAACAGGCCCGGGACGCACCGATACGATTTCACCCTTCACGCCGTAATCATCCAAAACGGTTTCCAGCATGCGGGCATTTTCTTCCAGCGCCTCTTCGCTGAGCGCGTAATGGGCGAAATTTTCAGCCTGACGCAGCAGGCCCAGAGGGGGCAGTTCGAACCCATCACCGCTGGCATCCTCAAACCCCAAACTGGGCTCGGCTTCGGCGCGGGCGCGGGTCGAGGGTTGAATGGGTTTTATCGCCGCTGGCTGCACCACTTTTCGCGGCTCGGCGATGGGCAGGCTGGGGGCGGGGGTTGTGAATTGGGGGGGCTCGTCTTCCAGCAAATCATCGGCATCGTCTGCCCAATCATCCTGCGGGTCGAATGCCAGCGATGGCTGCGGCGTTTCGGGGTCTTGCAAAACAGGTTCGGCGCGCAGGCTGGTTGTGGCGGCTGCTGGTGCGGTCACCACAGGGGCGGCGCCAGTCTGTTTGGCGCGAACAGCATCTTTGATGCGGGCGCGCAGGCTGGGGGGCAGGGGGCTGTCTTCGGTGATATCAGCCGCATCTTCCGCGATGTCCTGTGTTGCGGGGGCTTCGGGCGCTGGGGCCAGCCAACCCAGCAGTGATTTGCCCTTGGCCTTTGCCTGCAGCGGATGGGGCACGGGGGCGGCCTGCATTTCAAATGGATCGTCGTCAATGACAGGATTTTCCTGTAGGGGCGGGGTTTTGCGCGCATTGGCCAAGTGATGCAGTTTTGCAGCGGCCTTGGCGGATCCTTTGCCAAAGGCCCGCAGGATCAGGCTGTAGATCAGGATGATGCCAATCAGCGCCATCCGCCCCAAAAAGACCAATTCTGATTTGGTGAACCCCAAGGTCAGCAGGGTCAGGCCAATAAAGGCCACGCCCAAGGCCAGGGCCATCACAACCAAAACCCAATATTGATCAACTGGCATCAGGCTGATTGCCAGCCCCAAACCGGTGTCGCCAAACAGACCCCCCATGCCAAAGCTTTGCACCCAGAACCCCGCGGGCGGCAGGGCGGCGGCAAACAGCGATGTGACGGCAATGGCGATCGGCGCAAATGTTAGACGCGACAGGGCGCGATCTTGCCCCATATGGCGCATCAGACGCCCCCCCCAAGTCAGCAGCAGCGCCGGCAAAGCCCAAGCGGCCATGCCCAAAATCAACACCAATGGCGCGGCAATTGATGCGCCAGTGCGACCCATCAGGTTCTGCACCGGTTTATCGGTGGCCGACAGCCACGATGGGTCCGATGGGGTGTAACTGAACAGCAGCGCTGCAACGCACAGACCCAACACAACCCCGCCCAGCCCCAACAGCTCGGTCCCGCGTTTTTGCATCTGCGCATAAAGCGCGGCATCGATCAGGGGTTCTCGTCCATGGGATTGAAACGCCATTTTGGGCCTCCGTCTGGTCACGACCACAAGCAGCTGCGCAAAATCTGCAGCCCCTCGGTTACTTCATCTTTGGGTGCCACCATCGCAACGCGGATAAAGCCCGCGCCGGGGTTTTCACCATTCACATCGCGCGACAAATAGGCGCCGGGCAAAACACGTACCCCAGTCTCGCACCACGCCTTCAGCGCCGCCTGTTCACCATCTGGCACAGGCAGCCACAGAAAAAACCCACCTTGCGGCGGGGCATACCCGGGCAGATCGGCGAAAATTTCATCCGCGATGGCATATTTTTGCGCATAAAGCGCGCGGTTTTCGGTCACATGCGCATCATCGTTCCACAATGCCGCTGATGCTGCCTGAATGGGGCCGGGCAGTGGCGCGCCGGCATAGGCGCGTAGCTGGCGAATGTTCCCGATTGTTTTGGGGCCGCCCACCACAAACCCAGACCGCAGCCCCGGTGCGTTGGATCGTTTGGACAGCGAATGAAATCCAACCACCCGTTCGGGATCCGCGCCCATATCTTGCGCCACACGCAAGGCGCTGGGCGGGGGGGTGTCACGGTAAATCTCGGCGTAGCATTCATCCGAAAAGATATAGAAGTCATGCTTTTGCGCCAAAGCAATCAGATCGCGTAAATAGGTGTCATCCGCAACCGCCCCTTGCGGGTTTGATGGGGTGCAGATGTAAACCACCGCGGTGCGATCCAGCACATCCGCGGGCACCGCGTTGAAATCGGGCAGAAACCCTGTTTGCGCCGTTGCGGGCAAAAACATCGGCTGCGCCCCCACCGAAAGCGCGGCCACCATATAGACTTGATAGAACGGATTTGGCAGCAAAACCAACGGCTGGCCGCCTGATTTGGTTTCTGGGCACAGCGCCATCATCGCGTTATAAAGCCCCTCACGCGTGCCATTCAGCGCCATGATTTGGCTGGCCCCATCCACCTTGGCGCCAAAGCGCCGCATCAGCCAACCTTCGGCGGCATTCAGCAAATCTGGGCTGCCTTCATTGGGGGGGTAACTGTTCCACAGCGTGGCATTTTTGGCAATGATATCATCAACAAAGCCGGGATAAGGATGTTTGGGTTCGCCAATCGTCATATGGCGCACAGGGCCACCGGCTGGATGCGCATCCAGCAGCGCGCGCAAGCGCGGAAATGCATAAGCGGGAAGGTTCGAAAACCGCTTCGGTTGGTTCATATCTGCCTCAAACATACGGGATCATTGGCGCCCCGCTTTGGCACAGAATACAGTAACTTTGAGTGATAAGTCCAGATAAACGTTCAATTAGGTCCCGATTGAATGAAATTTATCGGACCTGTTAACCTGTTTTTATCAGAATCGGCGCAGCTTTGGTGCAAGGAGGCGGCGATATGTTCCATATTTTTCCCAGAATTATAACATTGACCACGGCGCTTATTCTGCTGGTGGCATTGCTGATCCCGCAGCTTCTGTGGGCGGATGAGGATGCCTTGGCCAAACCATTTTTATCCAAACTGTCTTTCAACGCCTTTGTGGTCGGATCAGATGGGCCATTGGGGGATCCCAATTTGGGCCTGCAATATCAGTTTTTAAAAACACCTGGCCCTCAGGGCGGTGTGACGGGGCTGCTGCGTGTGTCAACCAGCCATATTTTGGGCGGTGATCCTGATGAAAAACACACCCCGCGGGTTGAGGTTCTGTTTCGATTTTAACCAGACCACAAAAAAGCGCCCACCAAAGGCGGGCGCTTTCAGGGCAATGGCCGGATCTTACTTGCGCGCCGTGGTGCGCAGATAGGGCAGTTTGATGTCAATTTCGCCGAATTTGGCGCGGGCCGCATCATCATCCAGTGACAGCGCCACGATCACATCCTGGCCATCGGTCCAGTTGGCGGGGGTTGCGATTGGCTGGCCAAAGGTGGCCTGTAAGGCATCCAATGCGCGCAGAACTTCGGCAAAGTTGCGGCCAACGGACATGGGATAGGTCATAATCAGCTGCACTTTTTTCTCGGGGCTGATGATGAAGACGGACCGAACCGATGCGCTGTCTGCGGCGGTGCGACCATCGGGCATATAGGCCTCGGCGGGCAGCATGTCGAAAGCTTTGGAAACGGCCAGCCCCTCATCCGCGATGATGGGAAAGCCCGCCGCCGCACCAGAGAAGGCTTCGATATCGGATTTCCACCCCTTATGCTCTTCCACGCCATCAACGGACAGGCCGATCACTTTGGTGTTGCGCTTTTCCCATTCGGCGGCCAGCTGAGCAACGGCGCCAAATTCAGTGGTGCAAACGGGGGTGAAATCTTTGGGGTGGGAAAACAGGATGGCCCAGCTGTCACCGATCCAATCGTGGAAGGTGATGGTGCCCTGATCTGTGGCGGCCGTGAAATTGGGGACGATGTCGTTAATGCGCAGGCCCATAGGCTGTCCTTTCAATGTGTTGGGGCCCCCTGAAAAAAGTGACCCCGCGTTTTATCCGAAACGCAGATATATTTTCTGATGTGGCGCTTGCGAAGATGCAAATGCGGTGACACAGTGCCGCAGGATAGGGCCTGCCGCAAGGCCATAATGGGAGCAAAGCAATGATCGAGAAACACCAGTTTTATATCAACGGCGCATGGGTTGACGCGCAAGAGGGTCGCAAACATAACGTCATCAACCCCGCGACCGAAGACCCCTGTGCGCAGATCACCTTGGGTGGGCGCGCCGATGTGGATGCCGCCGTGGCCGCGGCCAAAGCGGCGTTTCCGGCGTGGATGGCCACCCCGGTTGCCGATCGCATCGCGGCGGTGGAGCGGCTGCTTGCCGCCTATGTTGAACGCGCCGAAGATATGTCCCAAGCGATTAGCATGGAAATGGGCGCCCCGATTGACATGGCGCGCGGTCAGCAGACCCCATCAGGCGATTATCACATCAAAAACTTCATCCGCGCGGCCAAGGCATTTGAATTTGAACGCCCCTTGGGCAGCCATGCGCCCGACACCCGTATCATTCACGAGGCCGTGGGCGTTTGCGCCCTGATCACCCCGTGGAACTGGCCAATGAATCAGGTCACGCTGAAGGTGGCCGCGGCGGCCATCGCAGGCTGCACCATGGTGCTGAAACCATCCGAGGAAAGCCCTCTGAACGCGATGATCTTTGCCGAGATTATGGATGCGGCGGGGTTCCCGGCGGGTGTGTTTAACCTGATCAATGGGGACGGCGCGGTGACGGGCGATGCGCTGACCAGCCATCCCGATGTGGATATGATTTCCTTTACCGGATCGACCCGCGCGGGGATCCTGATTTCACAAAACGCGGCCAAATCGCTGAAGAAAGTGCATCTGGAACTGGGCGGCAAAGGCGCCAATATCATCTTTGATGACGCCGATGAAAAGGCGGTCAAGCGCGGCGTTCTGCATATGATGAACAACACTGGCCAAAGCTGCAACGCCCCCAGCCGGATGTTGGTGCAACGCAGCATCTATGACAAAGCCGTGGAAGAAGCCGCCGCCGTGGCGGGCAGCATCACCGTTGGTATGCCCGATCAACAGGGCCGCCACATCGGCCCCGTGGTCAATGAATTGCAGTACAATAAAATTCAGGGCCTGATCGAAAAGGGCATTGAAGAGGGCGCGCGCCTGGTCGCCGGCGGCCCCGGTCGTCCCGAAGGGTTCAACCGTGGCTTCTTTGTGCGCCCCACGGTGTTTGCTGATGTGAATAACGACATGACCATCGCGCGCGAAGAAATCTTTGGCCCCGTCCTGTCGATCATTCCTTTTGAGGATGAGGCCGAGGCCATCGCCATTGCCAATGACACCCCCTATGGCCTGACCAATTACGTGCAATCGCAAGATGGCGCACGGCGCAATCGACTGGCGCGGGTGCTGCGTTCGGGCATGGTGGAAATGAACGGCCAATCCCGCGGGGCTGGCGCGCCATTTGGCGGGATGAAACAATCTGGCCACGGCCGCGAAGGCGGCATCTGGGGGATCGAAGATTTCCTTGAAGTCAAAGCCGTATCTGGCTGGGATGTCGATCAGGCGTAAGCCCGGGCGCACACCCCAAAGAATCACCGCACCGCCCGCCACCCGGGCGGTGCTTTTTTATGGGCCGAGCGCGCCGTGGGGATGCAGCCGGCCCGCCGCACGGTAAAGGCCCAACAACCGCCCCCTTTACGCAGTCCCTTCTGGCGCTTATGTAGGGCGCAACCAACCCCTGACGGAGCGCCCCCCATGTCCTTTCATCGCAATCTAAAAATCGCCCCATCAATCCTGTCGGCGGATTTTGCCAATTTCGGCGCGGAAATTCGCGCGATCGAGGATCAGGGCGCCGATTGGGTGCATGTGGATGTGATGGATGGGCATTTCGTTCCAAACCTGACCTTTGGCCCCGCCGCGGTGAAGGCGTTTCGCCCGCACGTAAAGACGGTGATGGATGTGCATTTGATGATTGCCCCTGTGGATCCCTATATCGATGCCTATGCCGATGCGGGCGCCGATGTCTTGACCGCCCATGTCGAAGCAGGCCCCCATATCCACCGCACCGTACAGGCAATTCGCGCCACAGGGATGAAGGCCGGCGTGGCGTTGAACCCCGGCACCCCCGCATCCGCGGTGGCGCATTTGTTGGATATGATTGATTTGGTCTGTGTGATGACGGTGAACCCCGGCTTTGGGGGACAGAAATACATCGACATGACCGCCAAGGTGCGAAAATTGCGCGCCATGATCGGCGACCGTCCGATCCATATTGAAATTGATGGCGGCA
>JALQTR010000069.1 GCA_023260835.1 Paracoccaceae bacterium | reverse complement strand
CAACATCACGCCATGTTCTGAACCGCGACAATGTGCCAAGCCGGATGTGACCGATAATACTCTCCTACCACAACTATATGATGTAGCAGGCCCAACCAAAAGTATAATGCTTTTAAAAATTTTCTTACCCAGTGCTTACCCGCTTAAACGTTTAACAGGGCGCCATGTGTTTAAGTCATTGATATCAGTGGTGAGCCGTGCAGGATTCGAACCTGCGACCCACTGATTAAAAGTCAGTTGCTCTACCAACTGAGCTAACGGCCCACTGACGCGCCTTCTATGGGGCGGCGCGCAGGGGGTCAACCCCAAAATTCGACAAAAATGCAGATGCTAGCATTTTCATTTCGAAGCGCGTAAAAGCGCTTTAACGCGGCAGCCAATTCGAGGAAAAAAATGCAGTTTTTTAAGATGCATGGGCTTGGGAATGATTTTGTGGTGTTTGATGGCCGCGATCAGAAATTGGACCTGCCAGCGGCGTTAATTTCTGGGCTGGCTGATCGGCATCGGGGGGTTGGGTTTGACCAGCTGGCGGTGATTTCAACGCGTGGCCCCGATGTGCATTTAACCTTTTACAACGCGGATGGCAGCCTGTCTGCGGCCTGCGGCAATGCCACGCGCTGTATTGCCCGCCATATCATGAATTCAACGGGTCAGACAGATTTAACCTTGCATACCGACCGCGGGGCGCTTTATGCGCAGGATGCGGGCAATGGGATCACCCGTGTGAATATGGGCCAGCCCCTGCTGGATTGGCAGGACATCCCCCTGGCACATGACTGCGACACATTGCATTTACCGATCGATGGGGACCCTGTGGGCACCGGCATGGGCAACCCGCATTGCAGTTTCTTTGTGGATGATGCCGAAGCGGTGGATTTGGCGCAGCGCGGCGCGATGATCGAACATCACCCGCTGTTTCCGCAACGCACCAATGTGCAATTTGCAACGGTGATTGGCCCAGATCAGCTGCGCATGCGCGTCTGGGAACGCGGGGCGGGGATCACGCTGGCGTCTGGGTCGTCCTCTTGTGCGGTGGCGGTGGCGGCCGCGCGGCGGGGGCTGACGGGGCGCCGGGTGCGCATGGATCTGGACGGCGGCACATTGATGATCGATTGGCGCGAAGATGGCGTCTGGATGGAAGGGCCAACCATGCACGTCTTCACCGGCACCCTGACCCCCGCATATCTAGAGCAATTTCTATGAGCGCCCCAATCCTAACCACCCTAGGCTGCCGCCTGAACGCCTATGAAAGCGAGGCAATGGCCAAAATGATGCGCGACGCCGGGGTCGAGAACACCTTGGTTATCAACACCTGCGCCGTCACCGGCGAAGCCGTGCGCAAGGCCAAACAGGAAATTCGCAAGCTGCGGCGCGACAACCCAGGCGCGCGGATCATCGTCACCGGATGCGCCGCGCAGACCGAGCCCGACACCTTTGCCGCCATGGAGGAGGTCACGCAGGTCATTGGGAATGCACAAAAAATGCAACCCGACACCTGGGCGAAACTGGGCGCAGATTTCATTGGTCAGACAGAAAAAGTGCAGGTCGATGATATCATGTCGGTGCGCGAAACCGCATCGCATTTGATCGACGGGTTTGGCACACGTTCGCGCGCCTATGTGCAGGTGCAAAATGGCTGTGATCACCGCTGTACCTTCTGTATCATTCCCTATGGTCGGGGCAATTCACGATCGGTCCCAGCGGGGGTTGTGGTGGATCAGATCAAACGGCTGGTCGATCGCGGTTTTCTGGAAGTGGTTCTGACCGGTGTGGACCTGACATCCTGGGGCGCCGACCTGCCCGCCCAGCCACGGTTGGGGGATTTGGTTTTGCGCATTCTGAAGATGGTGCCAGATTTGGCCCGACTGCGCATCAGTTCCATCGATTCGATCGAGGCAGACCCCGCCTTGATGCAGGCCATCGCGACCGAACCGCGCCTTATGCCGCATTTGCACCTATCGTTGCAGCATGGGGCCGATCTTATCCTGAAGCGGATGAAGCGGCGGCATTTGCGCGATGATGCCATCGCCTTTTGCACCGAGGCCCGCAAACTGCGGCCTGACATGACCTTTGGCGCCGATCTGATCGCAGGGTTCCCGACCGAAACAGATGACCACCATGATGCCTCTTTGGCCTTGGTGCGTGATTGCGGCCTGACTTGGCTGCACATCTTCCCCTATTCCGCGCGCAAAGGCACGCCCGCGGCGCGCATGCCGCAGCTGCCCATGGCCCTGCGCAAAGCCCGTGCTGCGGAGCTGCGCGCCTTGGGTGACACCCAAGTGATGGCACATTTGCACGCGCAACAGGACAAGACCCATAAGGTTCTGATGGAAAATCCGCATATGGGCCGAACCGAACAATTTGCAGAAGTTCGCTTTGACGCACCCCAAACCGAAGGCGCCATCATTGCCGCCAACATCGGCGGGATCGACGGCCATCAATTGCTGGCACAATAAAAAAGCCCAAGGCGAACAAGGCCTTGGGCTTTTATTACGAATAGAATAATTCGCCTTATCCTTTCATACTGTCCCAAAACCCTTTCACGGTGGAAAAGAAGGACGAGCTGTTGGGATTATTATCCTCGGCCAGATTTTCAAATTCGCGCAGCAGCTCTTTTTGACGCGATGTCAAATTGACCGGGGTTTCCACCGCCAATTCGATCATCATATCGCCCTCGCCCTTGCCGCGCAGCGCTGGCATACCTTTGCCGCGCAGGCGCATCTGACGACCTGATTGGCTGCCCGCAGGGATTTTTACCCGCGCACGGCCACCATCCAATGTTGGGACCTCGATATCGCCGCCCAAGGCGGCGGTTGCCATGGACACAGGTACTTTGCAAAACAGCGTTGTGCCGTCGCGTTCGAACAGCTTGTGGCGCGCGACCTCGATGAAAATATACAGATCCCCCGTGGGACCACCACGCAGGCCCGGCTCACCCTCGCCCGACAGGCGAATACGCGTGCCCGTTTCCACCCCTGCCGGGATGTTGACGCTGAGCGATTTTTCCTTCTCGACCCGGCCCTGCCCATGGCAGGCTTTGCAAGGGTTTTGGATGATCTGGCCCATGCCTGAACAGGTCGGACAGGTGCGTTCCACAGTAAAGAACCCCTGCTGCGCCCGCACCTTACCCATGCCCGAACAGGTTGGGCAAGTGGTGGGTTCCGCGCCATTTTCCGCGCCTGATCCATTACAGGACCCGCAGGAGACGGCAGCGGGGACCTTGATGGTTTTATGGATGCCGGTGAAGGCCTCTTCCAAGGTCACACGCAGGTTATACCGCAAATCCGCGCCGCGCGCGGCACGGGTACGCCGACCTGCGCCACCGCCCCCCATGAAATCGCCAAACAGATCCTCGAACACATCCGAGAAGGACCCGAAATCACCAGCCCCAGGATGCCCACCACGTGGACCACCGCCGCCGCCCATGCCGTTTTCAAAGGCGGCATGGCCAAAACGGTCATAGGCCGCGCGCTTTTCGGCGTCCTTTAGGACCTCATAGGCTTCATTCGCTTCTTTAAATTGCGTTTCGGCCTGTGGATTGTCGGGGTTGCGATCGGGGTGCAGCTCTTTCGCTTTACGCCGATACGCCTTTTTTATTTCATCGTCCGAGGCATCTTTGGCGATCCCCAGAACTTCATAATAATCACGTTTTGCCATTCGATTTCCCTTTCACGACAAAGGTAAGGGCCGGCCCGCGCCTTTGGCGGCCGGCCCTTTGTCAGGCGTTTATCGGGGATCAGTTCCGGCGATCGCCGTCCAGATCTTCGAAATCGGCATCCAAGATGTCATCATCGCCAGCATCATCTGCCGCGCGTGGCGCGTCTTCGCCTTCATCTTGGCTGGCTTTATAAATGGCCTCGCCCAGTTTCATCGCCGCTTCGGTGACGTTTTGAATGCCCGAACGGATTTTATCCGCATCTTCGCTTTCCAATTCGTCCTTCAGCGCAGCAATCGCCAATTCGATTGCTTCGATCGTGGTTGGATCGACCTTATCGCCGTGTTCTTCCATCGATTTTTCGGTCGAATGGATCAGGCTTTCGGCTTGGTTCTTCGCCTCGACCAGCTCTTTGCGGGCTTTGTCGGCTTCAGCGTTGCTTTCGGCGTCTTTCACCATTTGGTCGATTTCATCATCAGACAACCCGCCCGAGGCTTGGATCGTGATGTTCTGTTCCTTGCCGGTGCCTTTGTCCTTGGCCGATACCGACACAATGCCGTGGCACTCTCGGGGCACGTCGCGTTTGGCGATGCCTTGGAGCGACTGGGTGTGCTCCTGCATGCTGCCTGCGAGTTGGCAAGCGAGGCGAGCACGAACGGTGCTGCTGGGCGAGAGAA
>JALQTR010000057.1 GCA_023260835.1 Paracoccaceae bacterium | reverse complement strand
GTCGGCGGTGCTTTCGGGGTTTTTGTAATATTCCACGAAGGCGCCGGGGCTGCGGTAGAACACCTCGCCATTGTCCGCGATGCGCAATTCAACCCCGGGGGCCGGAACGCCCACGGTATCGGCGCGCACCTCACCATCAGGATGCACAGTGATGAACACCGATGCCTCGGTCTGGCCGTAAAGCTGCTTTAGGTTGATCCCAAGCGAGCGGTAGAATTCGAAAATTTCTGGCCCGATTGCCTCGCCCGCGGTGTAGCCCACGCGCACATTGGAAAAGCCCAGGGTGTTCTTCAGCGGGCCATAGACGAACAATTCACCCAAAGCATATTGGATGCGGTCCATCAGGCCGACAGGCTTTTTGTCCAAAATCGCTGGCCCCACGCGTTTTGCAACGGCCATGTATTTGTCAAACAGCCACTTTTTCATTGGGCTGGCGTCTTCCATACGGATCATCACCGATGTCAACAGGCCCTCGAACACGCGTGGCGGCGCGAAGAAATAGCTGGGGCCAATTTCGCGCAGGTCCATCATCATTGTGTCGGTGCTTTCGGGGCAGTTCACGCAGAACCCCGTCCAATAGCTTTGCCCGATCGAGAAGATGAAATCCCCAACCCAAGCCATCGGCAGATAGGCAAGAACCTCTTCGCCTGGGCCCAAGTTATCGAAATCAGAACTGGCGCGTGCGCTTTCCACGATATTGCGGTTCGACAGCACAACGCCCTTTGGCTTGCCGGTGGTGCCGGATGTGTACAGCATCACGCAGGTGTCATCATAGGTCAGCGCATCGCGGCGTTTGTTCAGCTCGGGGGTCAGCTCATCGCGCGCGGCGTGGCCTTGTTCGATCACGTGGCTGTATTGGTGCAAACGTGTGTGGTCATATTTGCGCAGGCCACGTGGGTCCAAATAAATCATATGTTCGAAATTGGGCAGATCATCCTGCACTTCGATCACTTTATCGACCTGTTCTTGGTCGCCCGCAAAGACGAACCGCGCGCCGCAATGGGCCAGAACATAGGCCATCTCTTCGGCGCTGGCGTCTTGATACAGGGGAACAGGCACCGCGCCCACGGATTGGGCAGCAACCATCGCCATGTACAGGTGCGGGCGGTTGCGGCCAATGATGGCCACGAAATCGCCGGAATTGGCACCCATATTCAGCAGACCCAGCGCCAGATCTTCGACCTGTTTGGCGGCCTCGGCCCAGCTCCATGTTTGCCAGATGCCAAATTCTTTTTCACGGTAGGCTGTCTTGCCCCCAAATTCGGCCGCGTTTCGCGCAAGTAATGCCGGAATGGACAAAAGCCCATCGGCGCCTTTCGACGATTGTACCAAAGCGGTCTCCTCCCTCAAGTTCCGCACAAAGAGGACGAATCAGCGATTCGCCCCTTCGGTCTGAATTGCGATTAAGAGGGGGCAGAAGTTTTTCGTCAAGATTGCAAGAATCTTACGAATTGTTACAAAGGGTGGTTCTGGGCTGGCAGCAGACCAGCGCAGCGCCAATTGCGACTTGCCACACATCCTGCGCAAAATCGCGCATCACCCCCCTTGGCCTGCGCCAGCATTCCACAGTATGGTCAGGCCATGGGCAATTTATCTTCGCAACATGACAGCATGACACTGGCCGGGCTGAACCTGATCCAGCAGGCGCTGTCGATTTATGATAAAGACCTGCGTTTGGTGGTCTGCAACAGGCGGTTTCAGGAAATGTTTGACCTGCCGGCGCGGCTGACCACCCCTGGCGCAGGATTTTCCGATACGATTGAATATTTGGCGCAGCGGGGCGAATATGGCCCCGTGGCCGATGTTGCGGCCTTCACCGCCGAACGCGTCGCCCAGGCCCAAGCGTTCGAGCCGCATTATTTCGAACGCCCCACCACCGATGGCCGTTTTGTCAGCGTCGAAGGCGCCCCCCTGCCCCAGGGCGGCTGGGTCGCGGTGTATACCGATATCACCGCCACCAAACGGCATGAAAAGATGCTGCGCGCGCGGTCGGATGCGTTATCTGAACAGGTTCTGGCCCATACTGAACAGCTGGAGGCCAGCAACCGCAAACTGGCCGCCACCATTAAGGCGTTGGAAGAAACCAAGCGCCAACTGGAAGAAACCGAAGCCCGCACCCGCCTGACCACGCAGATGATGCCCGCCCATATCGCCCATGTCGATCTGGACCGCCGCTACAGTTTTTCCAACCGCCAGCTGAATTTCGTAATGCCAGGGCGTGCGGCAGACATCATCGGCCGCCCCATTGCACAGGTGTTGGGGGCGCAAACCTATGGGCGGATCAAACGGAATTTGGACGCCGCCTTTGATGGGCAGGCCAGCACATTTGAATTCACCGATGCGATCAGCCAGCGGCGGATCCGCGCCGCCTTTACCCCCGAAAAGGGCAGTGATGGGGATATCAGCGGGGTTTACATCCTGTCGATGGATGTGACCGAAGAAACCCAAGCCCGCGCCGCATTGCAACAAACGCGGCGGCGGGAAATGGCCACGCGGCTGACATCCGGTTTGGCGCATGATTTTTCCAACCTGCTGACCATTATCATGGGAATGCAGCACAAGCTGGCCAAAATGAACCTGCCAGAGGATGCAGATGCGCTGATCCAAGGGACATTGGGCGCGGCACAACGCGGCGGCAACCTGCTGGCGCGCATTGCCGATATCAGCACCGCCCGCAGCGCCGGCCCCACCCCTGTGGCTTTGCCGCAATTTCTGGACGGGTTTTTGCCACTGGCGCAGGCGTCCCTGCCGCCCAATGTCAGCTTGGACATTCGCAATAAAGTCGGGGATGTGACGGTGATGATGGATGCCGGCGCCGTACAGGATGCCCTGCTGAACCTTGTCCTAAACGCGCGCGACGCCGTTGGCGCACAGGGTAAAATCCTGCTGGCCGTGCAAAATGCACAGGACATCTGGCTGGAATTCATCGTCTCTGACACTGGCGCGGGCTTCTCGCCCGAGGCCTTGGACCGCGCGCTGGATCCGTTCTTTACCACCAAAGGCGGCGAAGGCTCGGGGCTGGGGCTGGCCATGGTCTATGACATGGCAAAATTGGCGGGGGGCGAGGTGCTGTTGGCCAACACCTATAAAGGCGCGCGCGTCACTCTGCGCCTGCCGCTGCGCCGCACCGATCCGGTACCCCAGGGTGGGCTGGTCCTGCTTGTCGAAGACAACCCCGACCTGCGCGACATTTGGCGCGACGGGCTGCGCACGCATAAGTTTCAGGTGATCGAGGCCAGCACCGCCGCCGAGGCCCGCGCCCTGCTGGCCAACCTGCCCGATATCGATGCGGTGCTCAGCGATGTGATGCTCGAAGGCGCCGAAACCGGGGTCGATGTGGCCGGATATGCCGCCGAGGCGGGAAAGCCCGTGGTGCTGATGACATCCTTGCCAATGACCGATCAGATGTTCATAAGCGCACAAAACTGCGCCCCCTTGCTGCGCAAACCCTTCACCATGGATGATTTCACCGCCGCCTTGGCGAACGCCCGCAAAGAGATTGCATCATGACCGCCCCGCTTGTGACCATATTAGACGATGAACCGATGATCCGTAGCATCCTAACCGATGCCCTGCAGGATGCGGGGTTTCGCACCATGGGCTTTGGCCGCGCCCGCGAATTCGAGGCCGCGCTGCAATCGGCCACCCCCGATGTCTGTTTGGTGGATCTGGGCCTGCCCGACCGCGACGGGCTGTCACTGGTGCATCGTTTGGCGCTGGAACAAGGCGCCGCCGTTATCATTATATCCGGCCGCGCCGAAGTGCAGGACCGCGTCACGGGGCTGGAACTGGGCGCCGATGATTACATCATCAAACCCTTTGACCCCGCCGAGGTCGTCGCCCGCGTCCGCGCCCGCCTGCGCAAAGACCGCAGCGGCGCGCAGGTCCTGAACTCCGCCCATTTCGCCGGCTGGCATGCGCATTTCGATCAGTACAAGCTGCAAAATGATGCGGGCGAAGTGACCACATTCTCCCATGCCGAAGGCGAGGTGCTGCGCCTGTTTTTGGAAAGCCCCAACCGCCTGATCACCCGCGCGCAAATGCAAGAAACCCTGGGCGGCGCAGCGGGCGAAAGTTTCGACCGCGCGATGGATGTACGCATCTCTCGGCTGCGCACCAAACTGAACGAAGACCCCAAAAACCCCCGCCTGATCAAAACCATCTACGGCGCAGGCTACATCTTCTTGGCCGACGTCACCTGGAGCTAGGGGGGCCTGCGCCCTTTCCAATCACCCTGCAAACATAAAATTTGTCGTTACATGCCATAGGAACTGATATATCTTACGGATATATTGGTATCAAAAGTCTGTATGGAGCGCTGTTTATGTCCGAAAACCTTATTATTGAAATCACCGATAAATCCGCGAATTTAGCCGAGACTTCAGGCAACCTTTTGACGTTTCTTTCCAACCTGAAAGACGCAGAAAGCAATCTTTTTGCGATTGACCACACAATTCCATCAACCAATGGCTCACCAGCTTCGTGGATAACAACAATTACGACAGTGGACGGGGCGATCCAGAAATTCGAAACTGAAACAAATAATCTGCTTGTGCCGACGCTCCGCCTGAAGGCACTTCTGGATAACATCGTAAAAGCCGACGAGTTGATTGCCAATCTAGACAAAGGGCTAAGATCTTTGCTGGAAAAGCACGCCAGGCTTGTAGATTTCGATTATGAGACGTTCAAAGCAACCAAAACAAATAGCGAACAGCATAACTTCCTTGGCCAATTTCAAGCCGTGCATGGTGCAATTGATGAACTGTTGGATGCGTTTTTGTCAGTTCAATCGATTATGCCATCTAATAAAAGCAGTTTCCGCTTTCATGCGGCAGCAAAGACCCTGGAAAGTTTGATCGGCGACACCCAATCACAACATGACGAATTTACCAAAAAATCTGCCAAGCTGGATGTGTTAATTTCGGCATTTAACGAAGCTGAAACACAGATAACCCAAAAACTGAACGCCATTGAAACCGACGCCGAGACTGCACGGCAACAAAAAACCGATGCCGAAACTGATCGACAAACCATCCTAAAATATCAAGGGGATGCCAGCGCGAAACTACAGGAAATCGAAGCCATCACAACCAAGGCCCAAGCGCTTAAGGCCATCGTGTCAGAACATCAAACTGCGCTGACGGCCTTCGATGAAAGACTTAAAGTGCGAGAAACAGAGTTCGAGGAAGGAACTAAAGAATTAAAAGGGCTTATCGCGGGATTTAACGATCAAGAAGAACAAATTAAGGATGTCATTAAACAATCAGAAACTATGCTAAAAGGCGCAACTGTTGCCGGTTTGGCTGGACGGTTTGATGAAATACGAAAAAACCTGAGCGCGGAAATGGGCGGGGCAAAACGTTCGTTTTATTTTGGGGTTTTGTTTTTATTTCTTAGCGCAATTCCATTGTTTGTATTCGTACTTAGCCCCCTAATTGAGTTTTTCACGCCGGGGTTCATGGCCAGCTTTCAAAAAAGTGGCGCTGGAACACCAACTACAGCGTGGCAATACATTGCGCAGATATCAGCCCGCTTTGTGATCCTTCTACCTGCTATTGTGTTTGTGACCTTTTCATCGAAACGGTACAGGTCATTGTTTGAGTTACGTGAACATTATGCATATAAATATTCCATGGCTGTTTCGGTTGAGGGCTTTAAAAAACAAGCCCCTGAATATGAAAACGAAATCGCCGCAATGGTTTTAGAAGAACTTGCCTACAATCCGGCCGATATGGTCAATGGAACAACAAACCGGCAAAATAGGCGATCAAATCATCAAATTCTGGGCCTGATTTTAAACAAGCTAAGATATCCCATCACAAAAACGCGGGGTTAATTCCCCATCAAGCCACATCATCGCTGTCCCCCATTGCCATTCACCCCGCGCGGTGACACTCTGCACGAAATGATCGGGGGGTGGATATGGATTTACGCGCGATTTTGATGGGGTTTGGCTTTGCCTTTATGTGGTCATCGGCCTTTACGTCTGCGCGGATCATTGTAGCATCCGCCCCGCCGATGGGGGCTTTGGCGCTGCGTTTTGCGATATCGGGGATCATTGCCGTGGCCTTGGCGCGGATGCTGGGGCAATCATGGCATTTAACCCGCAGCCAATGGCGCGCCACGATCATCTTTGGCATTTGCCAAAACGCGCTGTATTTGGGCCTGAATTTCATCGCCATGCAATGGATCGAGGCGTCATTGGCCGCCATCATCGCATCCACCATGCCGCTGCTTGTGGCCTTTGCCGGCTGGGCCTTTTTGGGCGATCGGCTGCGGCCCATGGGGTACATCGGTCTGCTGATGGGGGTCGCGGGTGTGATTCTGATTATGGGCGCGCGCCTGTCAGGCGGGGTGGATATCTGGGGCATTGCCCTGTGCGCCATTGGGGCGGTGTCACTGGCGGTGGCGACGCTCAGTTTGCGGGGGGCATCGGGCGGCGGCAATTTCTTGATGGTTGTTGGCCTGCAGATGCTGGTTGGGTCTGCGGTTCTGACAGTGCCGGCTCTGGCGCTGGAGACATTCACCGTGGATTGGAGCATTCAGCTGATCGCCGCCTTTGCCTATACCACGCTGATCCCGGGGCTGGCGGCCACGCTGGTTTGGTTCCATCTGGTGGAACGCATCGGTGCGATCCGCGCGGCGACCTTTCACTTTTTGAACCCGTTTTTGGGCGTTTCAATCGCCGCTGTTTTGTTGTCCGAATCCCTGCGCAGCGCCGATATGATCGGTGCGCTGATCATTGCTGCCGGCATTTTGGCGGTGCAACTGTCCAAGGCACCGGCGGTAAATAATTCAAAATAACACTTTCCTTTGCATATTATTATAAAGTAGTAATTAAATACTTTTGTATAATTAGTGAGGAAAATATGAAAACGAAAATCGCAGCAACCCTTGCCAGCGTTCTGTTCATCAGCGCCTGCGCATCGCCCGAGGTCGTTGACACACGCAAGGCGGGGGATAACGCGCTCAATTGCAGCCAGATTCGCTATGAAATCGCCGAGGCCGATAAATTCGAAGAACGCGCCCACAAAGAAAAAGGCGTGACCGGAACGAATGTTGCGGCCACCTTGTTCTTCTGGCCGGCCCTTCTGGTGACCCAAAGCAACGCGAATGAGGCAATTGACGCCGCGAAAGATCGCAAAGCGACACTGATCCGCTTGGCCGATCAAAAACGCTGTAAGCTGTAAAATATAAGGCCACCCTGCGGGGTGGCTTTACCCAATCGCCCCGCGGGTTGATCCGACATCGCCGCCGACCTGACCGCGATGCAGCAAAATATGATCCAGCAAGACACAGGCCATCATTGCCTCGGCCACGGGAACGGCGCGAATGCCGACGCAGGGGTCATGGCGGCCTTTGGTCACCACCTCGATCGAGGTGCCGTCTTTGCGGATCGACGCCCGCGGGCTGAGGATGGATGAGGTTGGCTTCACCGCAAAGCGCACCACAATATCCTGCCCCGTGGTGATCCCGCCCAAAATGCCGCCAGCATGATTGCTGCCATATTGGGGTTTGCCATCTGGTCCCATGAAAATTTCATCCGCATTTTGCGTACCGGTCAGGGCGGCGGCAGCCATGCCTTCGCCAATTTCAACACCTTTGACGGCGTTGATGGTCATCATTGCCATCGCCAGATCGCTGTCCATTTTGCCATAAATGGGCGCGCCAAGGCCCGCGGGGGCGCCGCTGGCGACCACCTCGATCACGGCGCCGACGCTGTCATGCGATTTGCGTAGATCATCCAGATAATCCGCCCATTGGGCGGCCATTTGCGCATCCGGTCCCCAGAACGGGTTGCGGGGGATTTCATCCGCGTCAAACCGCGCGGGGTCGATTTTATGTGGGCCAACTTGGGTCAGGTATCCGGTGATGCGCAGATCCGGCACCAACTGCGCCAGTGCCGCACGCGCTACGCCGCCCGCCGCCACCCGCGCCGCGGTTTCGCGGGCGGATGATCGCCCGCCGCCGCGCGGGTCGCGGATGCCATATTTCTGCCAATAGGTGATATCGGCATGCCCAGGACGGAAGGTTTCGGCAATATCACCATAATCTTTGCTGCGCTGATCGGTGTTTTCAATCATCAGCTGGATCGGCGTTCCGGTGCTGCGCCCCTCGAACACGCCAGACAGGATTTTCACCGCATCGGGTTCACGCCGCTGCGTGGTGAATTTATTTTGCCCGGGTTTGCGCAGATCCAACCAGTGCTGGATATCTTCGGCCGCCACAGGCACGCCGGGGGGGCAGCCATCCACGGTGGCACCCAAAGCGGGCCCATGGCTTTCGCCCCATGTGGTGACGCGGAATAGGTGGCCAAATGTGTTAATGCTCATGTCCCAAGCTCTCCTTGCTGCGCTATCCCTAACGGGCTGGGGGCGCGGGCTCAAGTGATTTTGGATGGGTTGCATCGCCCGTGCGGGCAGGTCGCAATGACGCCCCCCGCCATCTTCCCCCTTGCCGCGGTGCGCGCTGCGCCCTATGTTTGGCGCACCTCGGGGTGCATTTGGGCCACCACCCATCTGCTGAGACGCAACAGGCGAACCCGTTGAACCTGAACCGGTTAACACCGGCGGAGGGAAGGTTTGGACCATCCGATCCAGCTTCACCCCACCGCCCTGAAGCAAAAAGGATATGCAATGACACGCACATATTTCCGCGCTGCAGGACTGTTTTTGGCCAGCCTTTTGGCAGGCCTGTCCCCAGCCCATGCGCAAACCCCCATCTTAACGGTTTACGCCCCTGATTATTTCGCATCCGAATGGGGCCCCGGCCCTGCAATCGAACAGGCGTTCGAGGCGCGCTGCGGCTGCGATCTGCAATACGCCACGGGCGATCTGCTGCCCCGTCTGTTGCTGGAAGGGGCCAGCACCCCCGCCGATATCGTTATCGGGCTGAACACCGATGTCACCGCCAAGGCCCGCGCATCAGGCCTGTTTGCGCCACATGGGCAGGACAATGCCGCGCTGCATTTACCCGTGGATTGGACGGATGATGTGTTTTTGCCCTTTGATTGGTCCTATCTGTCCTTCATCTATGACAGTGGCAAAATCACCACCCCCCCGCGCAGCTTCGAAGATCTGATAGCCGCCCCCGCGGATCAGAAGATCATCATTCAGGACCCGCGCAGCTCGATCTCGGGGCTGGCGCTGGTGCTGTGGGTGAAGGCGCAATATGGCGACGAAGCGGCCGCCATTTGGCAGGCGCTGGCCCCGCGCATCCTGACCGTCACCAAAGGCTGGTCCGAGGCATATGGCCTGTTCACCGATGGGGAGGCCCCCATGGTCCTGAGCTTCACCACATCCCCCGCCTATCACATCATCGCCGAAGCGGATGATACCAAACGCGCGGCGATTTTCGAAGCGGGGCATTACCCCTATTTCGAACTGGCGGCCAAACTGGCAGGCACCGATCAGCCTGAATTAGCCGATGAATTTATGGCCTTTATCCTGACGGATGATTTCCAAAACATCATCCCACAGGGCAACTGGTCCTATCCATCGGCGCAGGCGCGGTCCGAATGGCCGCAGGCGTTTCAGGACCTGCCCATCCCAGATAAGGCGATCTACCTAACCGAGGCCGAAGCCGAGGCCGCGCGCGACGCCGCGATCGAAGAATGGCGCCGCGCGCTGTCGCAATAACAGCCGCGCGCCGATTGGCCAGCCCCGCAGGGTTGGTCGGTTTGTTCGTGCTGGCGCCGCTGGCCGCCGTCATCTGGTATGGCGGCGGGCTGTCTGCCCCGCGCGGGGCGGATTGGGCGGCGCTGCGCTTTACCATTTGGCAGGCGGTGTTATCGGCCGCTTTATCCTGCGCGCTGGCGGTGCCATTGGCGCGGGCGCTGCATCGGCGGCGGTTTTGGGGCCGCGCGCTGCTGCTGCGGGTGCTGGGCGCGCCCTTTATCTTGCCAGTGATTGTGGCGATTTTGGGCCTGCTGGCGGTGTTTGGCCGGGGTGGGTTGATGAATGCGGCGCTTGCCACGTTGGGCCTGCCACCCCTGTCGATTTACGGGTTGCATGGCATCTTGCTGGCGCATGTGTTCTTTAACCTGCCTTTGGCCACCCGCGCCCTGCTGGAACGCTGGGCCGCCCTGCCCGAAGAACAGGGCCGACTGGCGCAGAGCCTGAATTTAAACGCCATCATGGCCTTTTGGGTGCTGGAATACCCGCTGCTGCGCAAAACAGTGCCCGGGGTGTTTGCCCTGATCTTCACCATCTGCCTGACCAGCTTTGCCGTGGCGCTGACATTGGGCGGCGGGCCGCGCGCCACCACGCTGGAGCTGGCGATCTATCAGGCATTTCGGTTTGATTTTGATCTGCCCCGCGCGGCCATGCTGGCCCTGCTGCAATTGGCTGTGGCGGGCGCGGCGGCCTGGGCGGCCAGCCGGATGGTCCCGCCCCCCCTGCAGCCGCGCGGCTTGGACCGCGCCGCGCCGCACCTGCCCGCGTTACCGCTGGCGCGCGTTTATGATGGCGCGATCATTCTGGCCAGCGCCGCCTTTTTGCTGCTGCCATTGGCGTTGATCCTGCTGCGCGGGGGGGCGGGCCTGCTGGATATGGATGGCGCAATTTGGCAATCGGCTCTGAATTCGCTGGGGGTTGCGATGATATCGACCCTGATATGTATGGCATTGGCCCTGTCCTTTGGCGTGGGGCGGGGCGGGGTGATTACGATCCTAACCATCGCCCTGTCGCCACTGATTTTGGGGATTGGCCTGTTCATTTTGCTGCGCCCCTATGCGGCGCCTGCC
>JALQTR010000034.1 GCA_023260835.1 Paracoccaceae bacterium | reverse complement strand
ATCAGCGGGGCATCCACACCGCGCACCATATCGGCAGATATTTCGGCCGTCCCCAACGGACCCGTCAAAGAGAACCGATGTGTCAACGGCGTTCGCGGGGTTTCAACATTGATCACCGCCCCCCCACGCGATGCGATTGTGACCTCGGTTTCCGACAGGTGATCCATCTGCAAAATATTGGCCATTTCGTCCAAGATTTCAAAGGCGGATTTTGGGCCGTTTTGCGTTGGGATCCGCATCAACACATCCTGCCCACTGACGGCGGTTGCCAGCATATCATCCGGACCGACCCGCAGGGCGGTTTGTCCTGCATCCCCCGAATAGGCAACAGATCCATCTTCAGCCAAGACAAAAGGAACTTCGCGCGTTTGATACCCGCCAAACACCGCCTGATTATTGCCATCACGTGTGTTGGCCAGCCCCACAAGCGCCTCTTTGAGCAAAGACATTTCCAACGCCAAGGCGCGGCGATCCAATGGGGATAAAGTATCATTCGCGCCCTGAAGCCCCAATTCTTTGGCGCGGATCAGGATATTGCTGACCGATGACAGCGCCCCATCCGCCACAGACATCCGATTGGTGGCAGAGGCCAAATTGTCGCGATACCGCGTTACATCCGACAGCATTTCGCGCGCAGCTGACAGCTGAACAGCCGCGGCCACATCGGTGGATGGGCGCACATCTTTGCGACCAGATGCCACCTGATCCTGCAAACCGGTGATCTTCCCATCCAATCGGGTGAGGGATGTCAGCGTTTGTTCACTGTACAATTTGGTGCTGATGCTCATCTTGCTGTCCTAACTTGGTTATCCCAATCAAATGGCGTTCATTAAGGTGTCCAGCAGCTCTTTGGCGGTGCTCAAGACCCGCGCCACCGCCTGATAGGCCTGTTGCTGCTCAATCAATCGGGCGGCTTCTGTATCCAGGTTGACGCCTGCGAAAGCGTCATCCGCCTCGATCGCGGCATTATGCAATGCCTCGGCCGAGGTATGACTGACCATGGCCGCCTGCACCTTCGACCCGACCGATGCAATCATGGCTCCATAGCCATCGTGATACCCGCCTTTGCCGGTCAGACCATCTGCGTATTGAAGCGCCAAAAGCGCATCCATATTGCGCCCATCCCCCGCGCCAGTGGTGCCGCGGCGCACGTAAAACACATCGCCCGTTTGTGCCCCACCCGACAGGCTGAAATCCAACCCAAGGGCCGACAGGCGGCCATTGTCGTCAACCGTGCGCGATGCGATCGATGCACCGGTGGCGCGGTCGATGATTTCCACCCGTCCGGCGGCGGCATCCATGATTTTAATTTCGAAATCTTCGGCCGTTTTCTGTGGGTTTGGATCGATGGCGATATCAGCCGCCAATCGTTTGGCGCCTGTGCCTGTAATCATAATGATCAGCTCTTCATCAGGAAGGCCGCTCAGATGTAACTGTTCGGACGCCAAACTGGCTGCGCTGGCTTGCAAATCAACGGTTTGCCCCATCAAACTGCGCGCATCCATACCCTGTTGGGTGGCAGACAGCTGCATCCCCATGGCCCGCAGCCCCAAGGCCGCAGCATCCGCCCCGGGCTGCACCGTCAGATCATGGCCCAAACCATAGGTGAATTCCAGCTGCCCCCCACGATCCGTCAAAGCAAGCCCAGCGGGCAACCCCGTGATGGATTGCGACAGGGCCCCTGTATCCGGATCTGCCGTATGGGTCACGGTGATGTCATAGGCCACGGCGTCATAGGTGACGTTGATCGTCAGGCTGCCCTCTTGCGCGGCAAAGGCCCGCCCCAGCATCTGGTTTTGATGCGCCGGTGGCTGCAGGCCCAGATCGGCCGCGACCGCGGTGGCAATATCCGGTGCAACCGTCATGACGGCCCCGCTGGTTGATGCGATTTGCAAGCTGCCTGTGTCGATGCTGCCGGTGTCCAAAGTGAAGGTCACGGTCATATTCGCCGGCAAACTGGGCGCGATCAGCACCAAACGGGCATCAAGGTCCGCCGCATCGATCGGGTCCCCCGCGCTGTTTTGATACTGGAATTCCAGATCAAACTGCTGAATTGCGCCGTCGATCTCTAGGCTGATGGTATAGGGCGTATCCGCAGCGGGGCTGATCCCGTTGGTTGTGATCTGATCAACCCCAGCCCCGCGCAAACCAAACGCGGTCAAGACATCATCAGCCCCGTCCAGCCGCAACGACTGCCCCGTCAGCGATCCATCCTGCGCCGACAGGCGCAGCTGCATCTGATCTGTCCCCGGTATCTTTTCAAACTGTGCCGAAAGATCGCCGATGCCCCCACCAGAAATGGTGAAATGCGCGCCCGCCTTGCGCAGGGCCAGGGCGTCATCGGCGGATAACGCCTGTGCCTGCGCAACATCCAATGTCGCGTAATTCAGTGTCAGCGTATAGGTCTGATCCCCCAGCATGACCTGAAACTGCGTATCTTCAGGCGGCATATCGGACGCCGCGAAAGGCGCCCCCAACAGACTGGGCAAGGGGGCCTGAGCCCGCAAGGATTTCACCATCTGCGCCCCAATCGTGGCGCTGTCCAACGCGGGCAAATCAATGCTGTCCACCTGCGCCGTCAGGCGTGGCCCCAATCCATCCGCACCCAAATCCACCGCAAAGCTGCCTGACGCGGCCGAGGCCTGCGCCCCATCCACATCACGGGCATTGCCATCAATCGCATCAGACAGGGCAAAGGATACGGATTGGCGCAGCCCCGTGTCAAAGATTTGCCGCGCCAACATACCACCGCGGAAGCTGTCTGTTGCGGATGTTGCCTCGCCCTCGGCCCCAGTATCCAAATTTACCATTCGGGCCGTAAATTCCGCGCTTGAGCTGAGCGTCACCTCGCCCGCCATGCGCATGGCAGACAATTCGGTCCCGTCCAGTAATACCGCAGCGCGCAGGGGCAAACCCGCCTCGTCCACGGCCGAAATGGCCATCCCCGCGCCCGCCACATCAAATGTCAGACCCTGAAGCGCCAAATCATCGCCCGCGGCTGATGACAGCATAACCCGGGCGCCATCGGGGGACAGGACTGCGGTAAATCCAGTTTGTGCCGATTGCGCGTTCAGCGCAGCCGCCAAATTGGACAAATTGCCCGTGTCAGGAATAATCGTTTCCAGCTCAATCCAACTGCCATCGCGGGCTTCCATTTGAAACGCCACGCGCCCAGCGCCCACATCGCTGATCATTGCATGGGTTTGCGCCTGCGCGGTGATGTTATTGTCGCGCGCCTGTTCATTCACGATTTGGGCAATATATCCGGCGGACACCCCTGCGGGGATGTCGATCTGTTCCACCATTTGCCCGCCCATTTCCACCATCAGCTGCGCCTTGGGTGTTAGGGTGATGGGGGCCGCATCAGCGTCAAATCGAGTGGAAGTAAACCCCAGCCCGTACAGGCTGGCGCTGAAATCACCCGCGGGCGTGCTTCGCGTCACAGACATCCCACGATACCCGTCACCATCCGCTGCATTCAGATAATCCGCGCGATATTCAGCCCCTGGCAAAAAGCCATTTTCACCGCGCAGCATGTCCAACACCTGCGCCTGTGTCAAAGCGGATCCCGCCACATGACGCCCTTCACGTGTAAAGACCTGTATCTGCGCGCCTTCGCCCAGTCCCGCACGTACCGCCCCGGGTAATTGAGTGACCCCATCTGCCAACAAAACGGTGGCTGAATTGATCTGCTGCACCTGCGGGTCCGGCAGGCCCGTAACCGATGCGGCAATTGTCATCGTTCCGCCGTTGGCCGATGCATAAAGCCCCAGATCGGCAAAGGACGCGTCTGCGCCGCTGCGCAACGCACCCTGATTCAGCCAATTTGCCATATTTTCCAATGTAAATTCAGCACCCTGCAAATCCGCCTCCATCACATTTGTCATGGCGAATTCATGCACAGTACCATCCACGCGGATCTGCAGCGCCGCAACCCCCGCGGCCTGCGCATCATCCATTGCAAAACTAACAGTCGATTGCTGCATTAGCGATGCCAAAGACAGATCCTGAACATTTGCGGGCACAATCCCAACCACACCGGCACTACGCAAACGTGTGGCATCCACGGCGGATAAATCACTGCCCAAAACTTGTGTCACATCGGCCAAACCGCTGGATGCGATGGGCGCGCCCATTTGCGCCTGCATAACGGCGTCAGACAGATTATCCACGGCCCCTGTCACCATCATCGCGGCCGCTGCGGCAAAATCTTCGCCCCGTGTCAGCAGGAATTGCAAATTCGCGGCTTTTCCGGTGCTGGAGGTCAGGGTGAATTCATCCCCATCCGCTGGGCTGCCTGCAATCACAACGTCCAAACCGGCATAGGAAATGCCTGTGGCGCCTTGCGCCACAACAACCCCCTCTGCATCAAATGCCTTCCACAGCTGATCACCGCGATCATAGGAAAGACGCAGCTGCAAATCTTGGACCGCACTATTGGGATCCGCGTCCACTGTGGCTGTCACCTGCCCCAAATTGGTGGCCGCTGGTGTCACGGCATAGGCATCTGTGCTGAACAATGCGCCGCCCGGCAGGCCATCCAATGTAAGCCCTGCGCCATGCACATCGTTCATTTCGCGGGCAAAGACCTGCGCCAGATTATCGAGCTGTGCAATGGATGCACTGACCGTTTCATAGGCCTGCTGTAACCCTGCCAATTTTCCTGCTGTCACCTGCTGTGTGATCGACAGCGCCCCAGGCTGACCGGCATAGGCGACCAAACGGCCATCCTCTGCGGATATGCCCATCGCGCCTGTGGTCTGGGTCGACAGCAGCAGCGGCCCCGCACCGGTATCACCCAACGTGATCCGCGCATGGCCGCGATCTTCATAGGTAACGGACAGTTGGATATCTTCCGCCAATGCGCTGATTTGCTTATCCAGCTCGTCCAGCGTGGCATTGGGCGCCAACCCACTGCGCCCCGAAGACACAATCTGTGCCTGGGTTTGCGCCAACGCCGACAGGCGCAGGTTGACCTCTTCCACGACCAGCTGCGCACTGCCGACGATGTCTTGGCGCAGGCTGTCTAAATTTTCGCTCAGGCGGCGAAACCCAGATGCCAAGCTGCGGCTTTGTTCCAATGCCACTGTGCGCGTTGATAAATCCCCCGGCGCCTGCGCGACCCCGGCAAGCCCGTCGAAAAATTCAGAAAGATAAGTGCCCAGATCGTAATCATCCGGCACAAGGCGGCCTTCCAGATCCTGCAACTGGGTTTTGAACGCATCGGCAGATCCCAATTCGGCGGATGTGTCACGCACGCGCGAGACCATGAAATCATCAAAGGCCCGGGCGATATTTTCCACCCGCACCCCCAAACCGACCTGATCCGCGATCGAGGTCACGTCGCTTTGGACCGCGCTGACCTCGCCCAGGCTAGCATCGCGGCGGCGATAGCCTTCGGTTTGCAGGTTCGCAATGTTTTGCCCAGTGACGCTGAGCGCCTTGCGATACGCCTGAATCCCGCTGCTGCCGATATCAAAAAGACCCGCCATGCGTTATTGCCCCTCTGGCAGGTTGCGACCCAATTGGCGCACCATCGCATCAGCCAACCCAATGCGCATCCGGCCAGCATTGGCGCGGGTCATTTCGGTATCCAGCATGCCCTGAAATGTTTTTTCCGCGTCAGATGACAACAGACCCTCGGCCAGTTGGGTTTCGCGCGCCTGTTTCATGAATTGGTTCAGAAACAGTGCCTCGAATTCCCCAGCTGCGGCGCGCAGCTGACTGCGCTGATCAGCCGTGTGATCCACATCCGGCCGGCCCCAGCCCACACCCGATTGGGGTTTGGTCATAGGCATGATCTGCATCAGATTTTGTGAAAGACGCGCATCCATTGCGGTGATCCTTAGATAATAATCAGTTCGGCCTTCAGCGCCCCGGCTTCACGCAGGGCTTCCAAAATGGCGACAAGATCAGCGGGGGTAGCC
>JALQTR010000161.1 GCA_023260835.1 Paracoccaceae bacterium | reverse complement strand
GCCTGGCTCACCGGCGTCTATTTCATGATTGAACTCGCCGTCGGGCTCTGGACCGGCTCGATCGCCGTCCTGTCGGATGGTCTGCATCAGGCGATCGAGGCCAAAGAAGGGGTCGAGATTAAACCCGAAAACGTCACACTGGCCTCGGTCACATTCCAAAACTATTTCCGCCTGTATGACAAATTGGCCGGCATGACCGGCACCGCGCTGACCGAAGCAGATGAATTTGACGAAATTTACAAATTGGGCGTGGTCGAAGTGCCCACCAACCGCCCCGTTGCGCGGATCGATGATGATGATAAAATTTACCGCACCACGGCGGATAAATACAATGCCATCGCAGACCAAATCGCTGTGGCACATGACAAGGGCCAGCCGGTTTTGGTTGGCACCACATCCATCGAAAAATCCGAATTGATTTCAGATATGCTGACGAAACGGGGGCTGCCGCATAATGTTTTGAACGCCCGCCAGCATGAGCATGAGGCCCAAATCGTTGCCGATGCTGGCAAATTGGGGGCCATCACCATCGCCACCAATATGGCCGGCCGCGGTACAGACATCAAATTGGGCGGCAATGTGGAATTCAAGGTGATGCAAGCCATCGCCGCCAATCCCGATGCCAACCCCGATGATATCCGCGCCCAGATCGAAGCGGATCATGCCGCCGATGAACAGGCGGTGAAAGACGCAGGCGGTCTGTTTGTTCTGGCCAGTGAACGGCATGAAAGCCGCCGGATTGACAACCAGCTGCGCGGCCGATCGGGCCGTCAGGGCGATCCGGGGCGGTCGTCCTTTTACCTCAGCCTTGAGGATGATTTGATGCGGATCTTTGGATCCGAACGTCTGGATAAGGTGCTGTCGACCCTGGGCCTGCGTGATGGCGAGGCGATCGAGCACCCTTGGGTCAACAAATCGCTTGAACGCGCCCAAGCCAAGGTCGAAGGGCGCAATTTCGACATCCGCAAACAGCTGCTAAAATTCGATGATGTGATGAATGACCAGCGCAAAGTGATCTTTGCCCAGCGGCGTGAGATTATGGAAGCGCAGGACCTGTCCGATATCATTTCCGATATGCGCGAACAGGTGATCGAAGATATGGTCGCCCAGCATATGCCCGCCAATGCCTATGCCGAAACATGGACGATTGACGGGCTGAAGGCCGATGTGGTGCAATATCTGAACATCGATGCGCCCGTGGCCGATTGGGCCGCAGAAGAAGGCGTGGACAGCGATGTGATGATCGAACGCCTGTCAGAAGCATCCGCCGATATGATGGCGCAAAAGGCCGCGAATTTCGGGCCTGACACAATGCGTCAGGTCGAAAAACAGATCCTGCTGCAAACCATCGACGGAAAATGGCGTGAACATCTGTTGACGCTGGAACATCTGCGGTCTGTCGTCAGCTTCCGTGGTTATGCGCAGCGCGACCCGCTGAATGAATATAAATCCGAGGCGTTTCAGCTGTTTGAAGGGCTTCTGGACAGCCTGCGCAGCGAAGTGACGCAAAAAATGTCCCTGATCCGCCCCCTGACCGAGGCCGAACGCGAACAGATGATGGCCGAATTTCAGGCGCAGCAGGCACAAATCCAGCAAGCCGCCGCGGCAGCAGCAGCCGGACCAAACCCCGATGCGGCGCCAGGCTTTGATGAAACTGACCCCAGCACATGGGGCAACCCAACCCGCAATCAACCCTGCCCCTGTGGATCTGGTAAAAAGTTTAAACATTGCCACGGCCAGCTTTAACAAATTTACATCTATTGATCGTTTGTTTCCAACATGAGCTATAAGCCACCGATCCAGCACCGCGCCAAAGTGACCGAAGAAAAATTTCTGTCGGCTTTTGACGAATTGATGCGTGAAAATGGGTTTGAACAGACCACCGTTGATGAAATCGCACAGCGCGCGGGGCTGACGCGTGCATCTTTCTTGGCGCGGTTTGGGTCCAAAGAACAGGCGCTGCTGATCCTGTACAGCCGTTATTGCGACCGCGCGACAAAAACCATGTATAAATTCATGGACGAGCTGCCGTTGGAAACTGATATGTTGATGGTGTTGGAAAACATGTCAAAGCAGCTTCTTGTATTGGTGGTGCGCGATTTGTCGTCCAATCGGGCGATGCACGAACATTTTTTGAAAAACCTTGAAACGCATGACCTGACCAAGGGTATTTTTCGAACCTGTGTTCAAATGATGACGGCGGTGCAAAACCGATTTTTGGAACCGGGGTCTTTTACAGCAAACGGCGCATGGTCCGCAGCGCAGCTTTTGGTAACAATCGAATTTAATTCTGCATTGCAGGGTATGCCAGGGCTGCCGCAAGACACAAATGCGCGTCACAGATTGGTTGCTGAAATTCTGGCGCTAGCGTTGCAAAAATAACGACCTGTCATACGGCTGTCATGCAGGGGCATTACAAGGACCGCCATGCAAGAGTTTCAACGATATGCAATCTATTATGCCCCGCCTGAAGGCCCATTTGCCAGCGCTGGTGCGGCATGGTTGGGGTGGGATACGATGGCCGGATGTTCCATCCAACAGCCCCATTTTGCCAATTTGGACTTGGGCGCGATAACGAAAACGCCCCGAAAATACGGGTTTCATGGAACTATAAAACCACCCTTTGCTTTGGCGCAGGGGCATACATTTACGGATCTATCCGCGGCGATTGATCAGCTGTGCAATACATTGGCACCAGCGCAATGCGGCGCTCTGGCCTTGCACAGAATTGGCCGATTTTTGGCCCTTGTCCCCACTGGGGATTTGACGCCTTTGGGCGCGCTGGCAGCACAGGTTGTGCAAAATTTGGATCATTTCCGCGCAGCGCCCACCCCAGATGAACTGGCACGGCGCCGGCAAAAACGCCTGTCACCACGGCAAGAGGAAAATTTGCAAAACTGGGGTTATCCATATGTGATGGATGATTTTAAATTTCATATCACCCTCAGTGGGGGAATGGATGATGCCACCGCGCAGCTGGCACAAAACGCAGCTGCGCAATTCATCCTTCGCCATGCGCCACAACCCTTCACCCTTAAGGAATTATGCCTGTTTGGCGAGGCGCAGGATGGCCAATTTCACCTGTTGTCACGCCATCAACTGTGTGGTGTGACATCCCAATAAACACGGCCCATGGATCTTGGGCACGATGTTGTGGCCGTAATCCTGATTGAAGGGGCTGCGACGGAAGCTAATTTGCCCTCAGCCGCGACATCGCGGTTAAAACTGCAGCTCAAGACTGTGGGTCGGTGCTGTCAGACGAATGCGAACTCGTCTCTGTTTGGCCAAAGTAGCGGTTCCGTTATCCTGCAAGAAGACCACGCCACTCGGTCAGAGCGGCGGTGCGGCTTTGCTTGAAATGGGCGCGGTGTATGTGGCTGCGATCCTGATTGAAGTGGTTAAACACGGAGGCGTGGACGGAGGCAAATTTCTGCAAACTTCGCATTTGCCTGAACCGCTGCATCGCCCGCTCCTTTCGTCGGAATGGTTGGTGTGAGTTCTCTGCCCGGTTGTTTAACCAACGTCCTGTTTCCTGCTTGGCAGGGCAGCCCAATTCCTTCAAGGCGGCACCGTAGGACCTTAATCGATCCGTCACGATCCTTTCAGCACGGCCATATCGTTTCATCAATGCTTTAAGTATTTTCAATGCAGCGTCTTTGTTTCTACGCTTTGTTACAACGCTTTCTAGTACCTCGCCTTCCGCATCCACTGCGCGCCACAGGTAATGGCGTTCACCATTGATTTTGACGAAGACCTCATCCACGTGCCACTTCCACTTGGAGTATGCCCGC
>JALQTR010000099.1 GCA_023260835.1 Paracoccaceae bacterium | reverse complement strand
AGCAGGGTTCGCCAGATGCTCTTTGCGCGTCGGGATGAAAATCCGGTGTCGATGATTGTCCAGCTGCCGCCGTCATCCAACGCATAAACATTCACATGGTCCAGCTTCATCGGCAGTGGCAGGCGCATCCACAACACGCCCTGAGCAATTTCAATCGCCTCGCCTTCGGCGGGGGGGGTGGGCCATGGGTAATGCAGTTTTGTGCCGTCCATTATGCGACCAAATCATCTTGGGTCAGGTCATAAAGCCCAGACGCGCCCTGACGTGCATGGGTCAGCAGACAGACATATTCGGGCAATAACCGTTCGATATAAAATCGTGCCAATTTGTTGCGCGGTCCTGACCCGCCTTCTGCAGCCGCCGCGCGCAGGTGAAAATACCCGCCCAAAACGCGGGCCATTGCCTTCAAGAACGGCACCGCGCCGGCAAATCGATTGTTCAAATCACTGTGGCCAAGCATCCAATCAACAGTTTCACGCAAGGATTCTACGGCTTCCCAAATGGGCGCTGCAAGGTTGGGTTGGTTTGCGCGCGCGGCTTCGATGTCCGTTTCAATTTCGTCAAGCAGGGCGAAAATGGCCTCGCCCCCATCCATTAATTTGCGGCCGACCAAATCCATCGCTTGGATCCCATTGGTGCCTTCGTAAATGGCGGTCACGCGAACATCGCGGTAAAACTGTGCGGCCCCCGTTTCTTCGATGAAGCCCATGCCGCCATGCACCTGAATGCCCAATTCAGCGCAAGAAATCCCCGTGTCGGTGCCAAAGGCCTTGGCAATCGGGGTCAGCAGGGCCGCGCGGGCGCCTTGCGCAGGATCGCCTGTTGCTGTTTTCAGATCAATCGCTTGCGCGCAGGCCAGGGCAATGGCCCGCGCGGCAAAGATATCTGCCTTCATCGTGGCCAGCATCCGGCGGACATCCGCGTGATCAATAATGGCCCCGGTGCCATCCCCAACAGGCGTGCGCCCCTGTTTACGATCCATGGCATAGGCCAGTGCCTTTTGATAGGCCGCTTCGGCCACACCCAACCCCTGAACACCCACGCCCAAGCGCGCGTTGTTCATCATGGTGAACATGCACTTCATACCGGCGCCTTCTTCGCCAATCAGCCAGCCTTTGGCTCCTTCATATTGCATGACACAGGTGGGCGATCCATGCAGGCCGACCTTATGTTCCAGGCTGACCACTTTCAGTGTATTGGCCACACCGGGGTTGCCATCGGCATCGGGCAGGTATTTGGGCACCAAAAACAAGTTGATCCCTTTGGTGCCCGCGGGGGCGCCGGGTAGGCGCGCCAGCACCAAATGGCAGATATTTTCGGCAAAATCATTGTCGCCCCAGCTGATGTATATCTTTTGGCCCGTTATGGCATAGCTGCCATCGCCCAGATCTTCGGCCTTGGTCGACAGCGCGCCAACGTCCGATCCGGCCTGTGGTTCGGTCAGGTTCATCGTGCCGCACCACTGACCTGATGTCAGCTTTGGCAGGTACAGGGCCTTAATCGCGTCGGTTGCGTGATGTTCCAGTGCTTCGATCTGCCCTTGGGTCATCAGAGGGTTCAGTTGCAGTGACAGGCAGGCGCCGCTCATCATTTCATTGACGGCGGTGGTGATCACCATGGGCATGCCCATGCCGCCAAATTCGGGGTCCCCGGCCATGCCAACCCAGCCGCCTTCGGCAATTTGCGCATATGCGGTGCCGAACCCAGGTGAAGTGCGCACGACCCCATTTTCCAGCACCGCGCCCTGCAGATCGCTGCCACGTTGCAGCGGTGCCATAACGTGATTGGCCAGCTTTCCAGCCTCTTCCAAAACGGCAGCGGCGACATCGGCGCTGGCATCTTCAAACCGAAGGGTTTGGGCGATGGCGTCATAGGAAAGGATTGTTTGGCTGATAAATGTATATTCGGCAACGGGTGCGCGGTAGCTCATGCTGGCCTCCTGCGTATTGGCGCCGCTCTGGCAGAGGGCTTGGCATTGGGGTTTATTATTTGTATTCGCAAATAAACGAAAAGGCGGGCGTTGCGCTAATAAAACGCGGCGTCACAGAAGTTGGGG
>JALQTR010000214.1 GCA_023260835.1 Paracoccaceae bacterium | reverse complement strand
AATCATGTCAGGCGCTAGCAGGGTGGGTGTGCCGCCCCCCCAATGCAGCCGCGACAGTGTGACGCCATCGGGCAGAACCGCGCGCAGCATTGCAATTTCGGCCTTCAGCGTGTCCAGATAGGCGCGAATGGGCGCATCGGTTTGGGTGCCTTGGGTGCGGCAGGCGCAGAACCAACATAAGCGGCGACAGAACGGAACATGCAAATATAACGATATTTGCGACCCAGGCGCGATCGCGCGGATCCAATTGGTGAACGTATCTGCCCCCAGATCTGCCGAAAAATGCGGCGCTGTGGGGTAGCTGGTGTAACGTGGGACTTTTGCGTCAAATAATCCCAGTCGGGTAAGTTGAGTTTTACTGGCCATGGCGATATGCTGAACCAAAGATCGCGATGCCGCGCCTTGACCTAGATCAACTGCCTGAAAGGTATTTCATGTCTGTGAGTTTGGCCCCCGCGGGGCATATGACATGCGAAAGCTGCCCCATTCGCCACCGCGCCGTCTGCGCGCGCTGTGAAAGTGATGAATTGGCCCGCTTGGATGAGATCAAATATTACCGCAGTTACGAGGCCGGCCAAACCGTTGTCTGGTCCGGTGACCGCATGGATTTTGTGGCATCGGTTGTCAGCGGCATTGCCACCCTGACCCAAACGATGGAGGACGGCCGCCGCCAAATGGTTGGCCTGCTTTTGCCATCGGATTTTGTTGGACGCCCCGGGCGGGATGGATCCCCCTATGACGTGGTGGCGACCACCGATTTGGTGATGTGTTGTTTTCGCAAAAAACCCTTCGAGGGCATGATGGAAACCACCCCGCATATCGCACAGCGCCTGTTGGAAATGACCCTGGACGAATTGGATGCGGCGCGCGAATGGATGTTGGTGTTGGGCCGCAAAACCGCGCGGGAAAAAATTGCATCGCTTTTGGCCATTATCGCCCGCCGCGACGCCAGTTTAAAACTAACATCCGCGGGCGGCCAGGTGGCCTTTGATCTGCCGCTGACCCGTGAAGCCATGGCCGATTATTTGGGCCTGACGCTGGAAACCGTCAGCCGCCAAATGAGCGCCCTGAAAGCCGATGGTGTGATCATCCTAGAAGGCAAACGCCACATCACCGTCCCCAGTTATGAACGGCTGATGGACGAAGCCGGCGATGACAGCGACGGTGGGATGCTGGCTTAAACATAGATGCATCAATCACACATCAATATTCAGACCATGTTGAATATGACTGATCAAAATAACAAATCTAATTCTGATGTCGGTGAAGCAAAAGAATTCCCCCAAATGTCATTGTGTTCGGTGTGATGTGGCATATAACTGGTCTCTGTAGCTGTTTCTAACTGATCATCACCAAATGCCGTGTCCGCATGATAATCCAGCATCACGCTTTCAATAGGTGCTGTATATGTCGCGGCTAGAGGCTTGGAGCTTACCAAAGCTGGATATACATTAAACCGTGTTTCCATCGGACCGTTCAGGCCGCTGTTGGAAATGACATTTTGTGCATAAACAAACGTGTCGCGAACGGACAAATCGAAAAGCGCGATTTGAGGATTAGTCATTTCCAAACCCTTTGAACCTATTAACCTTCACAGGTTACTAAAGGGATATTTATGAATAAAAGATTAAATCCGGAAAATCGGTTGCAGCAGACGAGGGATTAAGCTGTTGAATCGCAGCGCGGCGTCGGTGGCGGCCAGGCAGATGCAGGGGGCACCGGGGGCGGCAACGGGGGTGTGTTCCAGATCGCTGTCTGCGATTTCCAGATCGCCCTTGGCGTATGTGCCGGTTTCATCGACAAACGCGCCTTGCAGGACCAGCGTCAATTCCATGCCGTTATGCCCATGATCCGGCACAGCCTGCCCTGCGGGGATATACAACAGCCGCGCGCTGCTGCTGGCGTTTTGGGTCAGGATCATCTGTTTCACACCGCCGCCCATTTTGGACCAGCGGGGGTTGTCGTCATTTACAAATTCATCCAGTGGCGCGGGGTAAAGGCGGTCCTTGCGGTACACCGGCTGCTGGGGCAGCGCGTCATCCAGCTGCGCCAAAACAGCGGCTTTGGCCGCATCGCTGACAGGGGCGGCGGCGGCTTCTTCCAGCAGGACGCCACCGGGGGCTTCCAGTGCGCCCAGTGTGGCACGGCATTGATCGCACAGCGAGATATGCGTGGCCAGAACCAACGAGAACGCCTCGTCCAGGGCGCCGCGTGCATAATCGGCCAAAAGGGCCTCGGGGATATGATGATGGATGGGCGTCATCACGTATTCACTTCCTTCAATTCATGTCTTAACCGATCCAGCGCCAGCCGAATGCGGGATTTAATCGTGCCTAGGGGAAGCCCGGTTTGGGACTTAATCTCGCTATGACTGCGATCGTGGAAATAGGCCTGTTCCAGCATTTCGCGCTGTTGGGGCTTTAATTTTGTCAGCGCCTTACGCAGTTTTTCGGTTTCTTGCTCCAGCGCAATGGTGGCGCTGGCGTCGTCTTGGGCCTGATCTAAGACGGGCAGGTCCTCTGGCAAGGGGCGTTTTGCGGCGCGGTGTAAATCAATTTGCCGATTGCGGGCGATTTGATAGACCCAGGCGGACACTTGTGCGCGCGCGGGGTCGAACAGATGCGCCTTGCGCCAAACAGTCAGCATGACATCCTGAACAATATCTTCGGCTTGGCTGTCGGTGCTGCCATTGCGCATGATCACGCCCTTTAGGCGCGGGGCGAAATAATCGAACAGCTGCGCAAAGGCATCGCGGTCGCGCGCATCGCGCACGGCCAGCATCCATTGGGTCTGAACGGATATTTCGGTCTGGGTGTCGGGCAAATTGCTGGCTTCCGCAAGGGGCCGCGCGGCCGCCATCGACCCAGATTGGGTCGGCGGGCAGGGCTGCGCGCTGGCAGGGTTATAGTCTTGCACCAACATACCCGAAATACGCGCTGCGCCAAGTGTTGGATCATTTTTATTTTACACAGGGAATGGTCTGGCCCTTGGATTGTTTTTGATCCAAGGGGGTGGGGGCGGCGTAAAGAATAAGAAACAAAAAACTGGGGGCGCATATGTCATTTGATTTTCCACGGGAAAACCGGCCATCCGTTGCTGTTATTGGCGGTGGAATTTCTGGTATGGCCGCGGCCTATTTATTGGCGCCGCAGGCGCAGGTTACGCTGATTGAATCGCAGCCGCGATTGGGCGGGCATGCACGCACTGTTTTGGCCGGCCTGCATGGCGATCAGCCCGTGGACACGGGGTTTATCGTCTTTAATTACGTGAACTACCCCCACCTGACGCGCCTGTTTCAGGATCTGGATGTGCCGGTCGAAAAAAGCGATATGAGTTTTGGCGCCAGCATCGATAATGGCCGCATTGAATATGCGCTGGCCTCGCTTGGGTCGCTGGTCGGGCAAAAACGTAACCTGCTGCGCCCTGGGTTTTATCGTATGGTGCGGGATATATTGACGTTCAACGCCCGCGCCGAATCCGTGGTGGCACAGCATGATATCACCACAGGCGAATTGATCGATCATTTGGGTCTGGGGCCCTGGTTTGAACAATATTACCTGTTGCCAATTTGTGGTGCAATTTGGTCCACCCCCACGAATGGCATTCGGGATTTTCCGGCGCGCAGTTTGGTGCGGTTCTTTTCTAACCACGCGCTGATGTCGGCCAAAGGCCAGCATCAATGGTGGACGGTGAAAGGTGGCAGCACGCAATATGTGCAGCGGCTTGAATCGGCCCTGATGGCATTGGGCGTGACGATCCGCACCAACACGCAAGTCACATCTGTTGATCGGCGCGCAGGAGGGGCGACGGTGATGACGGATGGCCAGGCGCCTGAAACATTCGACCATGTGGTATTTGCCTGCCATTCCGATGATGCGCTGCACATGCTGGCGGATCCATCTGCGGGCGAAACCCTTGCGCTGTCGGCGCTGCGGTATCAGGATAATGATGTGATCTTGCACGCGGACACGCGGCAAATGCCGCGGCGGCGGGCCTGTTGGTCCTCTTGGGTGTATCAATCGACAACAGCGGGGGATCAGCAGGGCATTGGTGTGACCTATTGGATGAACCGGCTGCAAAATATCCCACAAAGCGATCCGCTGTTCATCACACTAAACCCCCAATCGCAAATTGATGAGCGTCTGGTTTACGATGTGAACCGGTTTCGGCATCCGGTGTTTGACAGCGCGGCGATTGCGGCGCAGGCGGATGTGGCGGCCCTGCAAGGGCAGCAGAACACATGGTATGCTGGGGCCTATTTGCGCCATGGGTTCCACGAAGATGGGTTTGCCAGCGCCCATCGTGTGGCGCGTGGTTTTGCCGCGCAGGCGCGCCAATCTGCGCTGCTGGACAAAGCGGGATGAGCCTGCCCCCCAAACATCTGCGTGGCATAACCACCCATGCGCGGCGTGGCAGTCTGCGCAATGCCTTTCGTTACGGCGTGGATTATGTGCTGATTGACCCCAGCAGCCGCATCAGCCCAGCCCTGTTCTCGCGCAATCGGTTTAATCTGGCCTCTGTCTATGATCGCGACCACGGCGGGGCGGTGAAAGCAGGCCGCGGTGTGGACTGGGCGCGCCGGGTGTTTGCCGATCGCGGCGTGCCGCTGGGTGCGCATGGCCGCATCCTGCTGCTGACCCAGCCGCGGTTTTTGGGGTATGTGTTCAACCCCGTCAGCTTTTGGTTGGCCTATGATGGTGCAGGCGCGCTGCGGGCAATTATTGCCGAGGTCAACAATCCATTCGACGAACGACACAGTTATTTCTGCGCCGCGCCGGATTTTGCGCCTATTGATAAATCGCATGATATTGTGGCGGATAAATTATTCTATGTCTCGCCCTTTCAGGACATCGCGGGACAGTATCGGTTCCAATTCGACATAGGCTCCACGCGCATTGCGATCCGCATTGCCCATGAAAACGGCTGCTACAAGCTTTCCTTCTGCCATCACTTGCTGGTTCTTTTCTTTAAAAAAGTTCATATTCGCCCAATCTTGTGAAAAGCCTGATAAACTGCTCACTAAACAAATACACAGAAAAAGATTTTTCATTTAAAAGGCTCTATAATTTCCAGATAAAAATTCATTCACCTCAGCCTCTTCAAATACAGAATTCACTTTATCGTAGTGCAGCGTGCGACCCGGGAATCGTCCCGCAATTACTCCAAGTAAAATGGTCTCTGTCAATCTAGCACCATACTCAAAAGGGGCAGTACAATCGGTCTTGCCTAAACAAGCATCGATGAACTGACGATAGTGCAAGGGTGACTCTTCAGTATAATTGCGAATCGGTTCTCCCAAACTGTTTTCAGGATCGTACTGAGCAATATCATACTCTTTATAAGCGCCATCGATAATCCAACGAGGTAACTCCATAAAATGAGGCAACAGTAATCGTTCGCCATTTTCTCCGATGAACATAGCCCCTTGATCTGGTAATTGATCACCATTAGGTAGTTCGAGAAGTTCAGAAGCCTCAGGACCTTCAACTCCGTCATACCAAACCCATTCGAACGAAGGTGTGGTATAATTAGTTCCT
>JALQTR010000196.1 GCA_023260835.1 Paracoccaceae bacterium | reverse complement strand
TGGCCCCGATTATGCGCAGCCCACTGGCTTGGCGTGTGTTGGATGGGTTCATTGGGACGGTCATGTTGATCTTGGCTGTAAAACTGCTTTGGCCGCTGATCCCGTGACTGCTGGATTTTGCCCCTTGCAAAGCCGCGCCAGTGGGCGCTTTATGCCGATATGAAACCCACGCATCATAATGAGCCGGCAAAGGCGATTTTTTGGATGGTCATCACCGGGCTGTTGTTCGTTGGGGTCACAGGATTTGTGCGGTATCTGGGCACATCTGTGCCATCTGCCCAAGCGGCATTTTTGCGGTATCTGATTGGGACGGTCATGCTGTTGCCGTTTCTGCCCCGCGCCTTGGCGGATGGGCTGCCGGATTTGCGGCTGTTCGCCTTGCGCGGGGTTGCGCACAGCTTTGGTGTGGCCTTGTGGTTTTTCGCCATGGCACGGATCCCAATCGCGGATGTGACGGCAATGAATTACTTGGCACCGATTTATGTGACCATCGGTGCGGCCCTGTTTTTGGGCGAAAAACTGGCCTTTCGGCGGGTTGCGGCGGTGATTGTTGCGCTGATGGGGGCGGTTGTCATTCTGCGCCCCGGATTTCGAGAGATCAGCGCAGGCCATTACGCCATGCTGCTGGCGACGATCGTATTTGGAGCGTCTTATCTGCTGGCAAAACATTTGGCAGATCGGTCGAACCCTTTGTTTTTGGTGATGGCACTATCCATCGCGGTGACCATCGGGTTGGCACCAATGGCCGCTGCGGTTTGGGTGACGCCCAGTTGGGGGGAATTGGCCATTTTATCCGTTGTGGCGCTGTTGGCCACAGCGGGGCATTTTACCATGTCTGTGGCGTTTAAATATGGGCCGGTCAGTGTGACCCAACCGGTGACGTTTTTGCAGCTGTTCTGGGCTGTTTTGCTGGGCAATTTGGTCTTTGGCGAACCGCTGGACCCGTGGGTTATTCTGGGCGGCGGGATGATTCTGGGCGCGGTTAGCTTCATGACCTGGCGCGAGGCAGTTTTGCGCCGCCGCGTCGTCACGCCACACAGTCTGGCACCCAAAGCGCAGTGACATCCGCGCCAGTCACGTTTTTGTGATTCGCAAAAGTTAAAACCCATTTTGGGGCTTATGGCCCGCATGGGGTCGGATAACCCCCTGTATTTTAACAGCAAGATGAATTGGGGGTTGTTTTTTCGCGTAAATTAACAGCATATAAACCAAAAAGAATGTGCCAGTTCAGGCCTGTTGGGGAGAAAGCCATGATCCGTTCGCAGCTTATTCAAGCAATCGCCGAAGAAAACCCGCATTTAACCCCGCGTGATGCTGAACAAATTGTTGGCACGATTTTCGAAGAAATCATCGAAGCCATGGCGCGTGGCGACCGGGTCGAACTGCGCGGGTTTGGGGCATTTTCTGTGAAAAAACGTGATGCACGTCAGGGCCGCAATCCCAGAACGGGCGAATCTGTTCAGGTCGACCCAAAGGCCGTACCTTTCTTTAAAACTGGCAAATTGCTGCGTGATCGGTTGAACGGGCGCGCGTAAATGGGCCTTTTGCGCATCAGTTTCTGGGCGCTTTTGGGGCTTTGCCTTGTCACCGTTGGTCTGGCCAATATGACGCCAGTGCAATTGCAGGTCCTGCCGCCGCAGCTGGCGTCGGCTTTGCTGCTGGATTTTTCAGCCACGCTTCCATTGGCACTGGTGATATATGGCAGTGTGATCGCGGGTCTTTTGCTGGGGTTTATTTGGGAATGGTTTCGTGAATACCCTCAGCGCGCTGAATTGGACCAATCTCGGCGCGAGGCAGCGCGCCTTCGGATGGAATTGGCGCGTCTACGGGCTGACAAACACCAAGGCGATGATCGTTTGCTGGCAAAACTGGATGAAACACTCTGATCATGTCGGGCATTTCCGTTAAGATATGCGGGCTGACACGCCCTGAAGATGTTGTCGCTGCGGCAGAAGCTGGGGCGCGATATCTGGGTTTCGTGTTTTTTGAAAAATCCCCGCGCCATGTGACGCCTGAATTGGCTGCAGATTTGGCGCTGGCCTGTCCGGTTGGCGTTGCCAAAGTGGCGCTGACAGTTAATGCAGATGATACGCTGCTGGATGCCATCTGTGCCGGCGGCGCGGCGGATATTATGCAATTACATGGACATGAAACCCCGCAGCGTGTGCAGCAGGTGAAATCCCGCTATGGCCTGCCGGTGATGAAGGCCATCGGGGTGCGCGATGCGGATGATTTGGCGGCAATTGACACCTATGCTGCTGTGGCCGATCAATTGCTGATCGATGCCAAACCACCGCAAAATGCCACCTTGCCCGGTGGGAATGGTTTGGCCTTTGATTGGCGGCTGCTGGCTGGGCGAAAATATTGGACGCGCCCTTGGATGCTGGCGGGTGGATTGACGCCACAGAACGTGGCGCAGGCGGTTCAAATGACCGGCGCGCGGCAGGTGGATGTCTCATCTGGTGTGGAAAGCGCGCCAGGGATCAAAGACGCCGGCTTGATGGCTGAATTTATCGCCGCCGCAGCTGGCGCAGCGGCACCAAAATTGCGCTGAAATTATCACTGGCGATTCAGGCCTGCGCGCCTTAAGTAATGGCAAACGTAAGAATTTGGGGGCCTTTCGATGGCGAATGATCTTTTTAACAGCTTCATGACCGGACCGGATGAAAATGGCCGCTTTGGTGATTTTGGTGGGCGTTTTGTCAGCGAAACGCTGATGCCGCTGATTCTGGAATTAGAAGCCCAATATGAACACGCCAAGACCGATGCCAGCTTTTGGGCGGAAATGGATGATCTGTGGGCGCATTACGTGGGGCGCCCCAGCCCGCTGTATTACGCGGATCGGTTGACCAAACATTTGGGCGGGGCAAAGATTTATCTGAAACGCGATGAATTGAACCACACCGGCGCGCATAAAATTAACAATGTGCTGGGGCAAATCCTGCTGGCGCGCCGCATGGGAAAAACGCGCATCATCGCCGAAACCGGCGCGGGGCAGCACGGGGTGGCCACCGCCACGGTCTGCGCCAAATTTGGCCTGAAATGCGTGGTCTATATGGGCGCCCACGATGTGGAACGTCAGGCGCCAAACGTGTTCCGCATGCGCCTGTTGGGGGCCGAAGTGGTGCCCGTGACCAGCGGCCGTGGCACGCTGAAAGACGCCATGAACGACGCGCTGCGCGATTGGGTAACCAATGTGCGCGACACGTTTTATTGCATTGGCACGGTGGCAGGGCCACACCCCTACCCC
>JALQTR010000174.1 GCA_023260835.1 Paracoccaceae bacterium | reverse complement strand
TGCAAGATGTTTTGAAAAGTTTCCCTGATGTGAAAATGATCACTGTTGACGTGGCAAATGCATACCATCAAAACTTCGTTGAGTTCATAAAAAGGGTTAGGGACGAGTATCCAGATAAAGTCATAGTAGCAGGAAATGTTGTTACACCAGAAATGGTTGAGGAATTAATCATAAACGGTGCTGACATGGTCAAAATAGGTATAGGACCAGGATCGGTATGTACCACAAGGACAATGACTGGTGTTGGTGTACCGCAGTTCTCAGCAATACTCGAATGTGCAGATGCCGCCAACGGTGTTGATGGACACATAATGGCCGATGGAGGCTGTGTTTGGCCATGCGGATTTGCAACAAATTTCCCCCGGCTTGGCCAATCGTGCGACCAGTCCCCTGATCCCAACCGAGGCCGCGGTGCCGACAGATCGCACAGCCGAAGACCGCGGCATGGTTGTCCACGCCGCCGCCCCAGTGCGCAGCGGCCCCCATGAAGGCGTTTTAGTGGGCGGCATTTTGCTGAATCGAAACCTGAAATTTATCGATGAAATCAATGCCCTTGTGTATCTGAACGCAATCACAGGGGGAAACCGACAGGGCACGGCGACATTGTTTTTGGACGATGTGCGGATATCCACCAATGTGCGCCTATTCGAGGATGTTCGCGCCCTTGGCACCCGTGTGTCAGCCGCAGTGCGCGGTGCGGTTCTGGGCGATGGCGCCACATGGTTGAAACGCGCCTTTGTAGTGAATGATTGGTATATTTCGGGGTATTTGCCGCTCAGCGACAGTTTTGGAACGCGGGTTGGGATGCTCTATGTTGGGTTTCTTGAGGCCCCCTTTGCAACCAGTAAACGCAATGCCCTGCTGTGGATGATCGGGGCATTTATCGCCGTTTTGGCCGTGTCCGTTCCGGCGTTTTTATGGCTGGCCAAGGGGATTTTTGCTCCGCTGGAAAGGATACAACGCGTCATCGCCCGCGTCCAAGGCGGTGATTTATCTGCGCGCATCCGTCATAAAGGCACGCGCGATGAAATTGGTCAGGTAGCGGATCTGCTGGATAATCTTTTGGCCCAATTGCAAGAGCGCGACGCCCGCCTGCGCGGCTGGGCGCAAGAGCTGAATACCCGTGTCGAGGATCGCACCGCCGAATTGCGCGCCGCCAATGAACAGCTGGAAACCACCTATCGGCAATTGGTGCTGAATGAAAAACTGGCCGCGATTGGTGAAATCACCGCCGGCGTTGCGCATGAAATCAACAATCCCGTGGCCGTCATTCAGGGCAATCTGGATCTGATGCGGGACATTCTGGCCGAGGCCGGCGATGCGGTGCGGGTTGAAATGGATCTGATCGACCGTCAGGTGGGACGGATCCAAACCATCGTGGGCAAACTGCTGACCTTTGCGCGCCCGCGCGATTACAGCGGCGCTCGCCCGCTGATGGATCTGTCGACCCTCACCGAAGATTGTGTTGCATTGGTGCGCCACCAATTCAGCCGCAAAGACATCGACATCATCACCGACTATCAGCCCGCCCCTCAGGTCAAAATCAACCCAGATGAGATCCAGCAAATCATCATCAACCTGCTGGTCAATGCCATGCAAGCCATTGATACAAAAGCGCAGATCCAGATCACCCTCACCCCCGCCCAAGGCGGCATTCAGCTGAATATCCACGATAGCGGGCCGGGGCTGGATCCCGATGTGGAAACCGATCTGTTCAAACCGTTTTTCACAACCAAAATTGGGTCTGGAACCGGGTTGGGCCTGTCAATTTCCCAAACCCTGGCCGACCGCGCGGGGGGGCATATTACGGCCCAAAACGCCCCAACTGGCGGCGCGATCTTCAGCCTGTGGCTGCCTGCGGCCCAATAAAAAAGGCCGCGCCTTGCGGCGCGGCCCAGTATCTCAAGCGGCGGTGACGCGCACGGCCGAAAATTTAAATTCGGGGATTTTTCCGAATGGATCCAGTGCCGGATTGGTCAGGATATTCGCTGCTGCCTCGACATAAGCAAAGGGCAAGAACACCATATCAGGCGCGACTGCGCGGTCTTCGCGCGCCATCACCGTCACCGACCCGCGGCGCGTTTCCAGCCGCACCATGCCACCCGGAGCCACCCCCAGCTTGCGCAAGGTGGATGGATGAAGCGAGCAATTCGCCTGCGGTTCAACCGCATCCAGAACCGTGGCGCGGCGGGTCATCGACCCGGTATGCCAATGTTCCAGCTGCCGGCCCGTGGTCAGAACCATCGGATAGTCAGCATCCGGCGCTTCGGCCGGTGCAATCACATCCGCAGGGGCGAAACGCGCGCGCCCATCCGCGCGGGGGAAGCCATCGCCAAACACAATCGGCTGACCGGGGTCTTCAGGCGACAAGCTGGGATAGGTCACAGCATTTTCCGATGCCAAACGATCCCACGTGATATTCGACAACGACCCCATAACCTGTGTCATCTCGTTGAAGACCTGCGATGGGTGGGTGTAGGTCCAGCCCAGCCCCAAACGCTGCGCCAATTCGGTGGTGATGGCCCAATCTTCGCGTGCCTCGCCCGGGGGTGTGACCGCGGCACGGCCCATCTGCACCTGCCGGTTGGTGTTGGTGACTGTGCCGTTCTTTTCGTAAAAGGCGGCGGCGGGCAGGATCACATCCGCGTAATTGGCGGTTTCGGTCAGGAAGATGTCCTGCACGACCAGATGCTCCAGCTTTGCCAGCGCCTCACGCGCATGGGTCACATCGGGGTCAGACATGGCGGGGTTTTCCCCCAGGATATACATGCCGCGAATATCCCCCGCATGCACCGCGTCCAGAATTTCTGTCACGGTCAGGCCCTTTTGCGCACCAAAATCGGCACTGCCCCACAGCGCGGTGAATTTATCGCGGATGCTGTCATCCGTTACCGTCTGATAATCCGGCAGGAACATCGGGATTAGACCCGCATCAGAGGCGCCTTGCACGTTGTTTTGGCCGCGCAGCGGGTGCAGGCCTGCGCCAGGTTTACCCACATTACCGGTCATCAGCGCCAGCGCGATCAAGCAGCGGGCGTTATCAGTGCCGTGGATGTGCTGGCTGACGCCCATGCCCCAGAAGATCATTCCGGCCTTGCCACCCGCAAAATCCCGCGCCACAGCGCGGACAGTGGCGGCGGGGATGCCGGTCATTTCCTCCATCTTCTCGGGGGCAAAACCGGCCAGATGGGCCTTTTCTGCTTCCCAGTTTTCGGTGAACTGATCGATATAGGCCTGATCATACAGCCCCTCTTCCACGATCACCGACATGATGGAATTCAGCAGCGGAACATCCGCGCCGGGGCGGAATTGCAGCATATGCTCTGCATGGCGCTTCATTGCCGTGCCGCGGGGGTCCATGATGATCAATTTGCCGCCACGTTTGGCAAATTGTTTGAAATAGGTCGCCGCCACAGGATGGTTTTCCGTGGGATTCGATCCGATCACAATCGCCACATCCGCGTTTTCAATCTCGTTAAAGGTGGCGGTAACTGCGCCCGACCCCACGTTTTCCATCAGCGCCGCGACCGATGATGCGTGGCACAGACGGGTGCAGTGATCGACGT
>JALQTR010000167.1 GCA_023260835.1 Paracoccaceae bacterium | reverse complement strand
TACGCATACCAATGCGCGCACCCGCAAAGGCCCAGCAAAAGCCATTGCTGGCAAGAAGAAATAAGGAAGGGACTGACTTATGGCACGTGATACTCGTCGTGGTGGCAAGAAAAAGGTCTCAAAGAACATTGCAGCCGGTGTGGCGCATGTAAATTCGACCTTCAACAACACCAAAATTCTGATCTCTGACGTTCAGGGCAATGCAATTTCTTGGTCCTCTGCTGGGACCATGGGTTTCAAAGGCTCGCGTAAATCTACGCCTTATGCGGCGCAGATGGCAGCAGAAGATGCTGGCCGCAAAGCGCAAGAGCACGGCGTTAAAACGCTAGAAGTCGAAGTTCAGGGCCCCGGTTCGGGCCGCGAATCAGCGCTGCGCGCGCTGGCCGCTGCTGGCTTCAACATCACCTCGATCCGTGATGTGACCCCGATTGCGCACAACGGCTGCCGCCCTCCAAAGCGTCGCCGCGTCTAATCGCATTGAATTCTCAAGGGGCCGCGCCTTCTGCGCGGCCTCCTTTCGTCATTTTAGCCTCGGGCGTTTTTTGGTCTGCGATCATGGGCTGAAAAACAAGAATGGAGGGACGCATGATCCACAAAAATTGGGCAGAATTGATTAAACCGGTTCAGCTGGACGTAAAACCCGGCAATGATCCGATGCGCCAAGCCACCATGGTTGCTGAACCGCTGGAACGCGGCTTTGGTCTGACCTTGGGCAACGCGCTGCGCCGTGTATTGATGAGCTCGCTTCAGGGCGCTGCCATCACCGGCGTTCAGATTGACAACGTTCTGCATGAATTTTCCAGCATCGCCGGTGTGCGCGAAGACGTGACCGACATCGTGCTGAACCTGAAGGGCGTTGCCCTGAAGATGGAAGTCGAAGGGCCAAAGCGCCTGTCGATCAATGCCAAAGGCCCAGCCGTCATCACCGCAGGTGATATTTCTGACAGCGCTGGCATCGAAGTGATGAACAAAGATCACGTGATTTGCCACCTGGACGATGGCGCCGAATTGTTCATGGAACTGACTGTGAACACTGGCAAAGGTTATGTTGCAGCCGATAAAAACAAAGCCGAGGATGCGCCCATTGGCCTGATCCCAATTGATGCGATTTATTCGCCAATCAAAAAGGTCGCCTACGACGTGCAGCCAACCCGCGAAGGTCAGGTTTTGGATTATGACAAGCTGACCATGAAAGTGGAAACCGATGGCTCTGTCAGCCCCGAAGACGCCGTGGCCTATGCCGCGCGCATCTTGCAGGACCAGCTGTCGATCTTCGTCAACTTCGACGAACCCGAATCGGCCGGCCGTTCGGATGATGACGATGGGTTGGAATTCAACCCACTGCTTCTGAAGAAAGTGGACGAGCTGGAGCTGTCCGTTCGTTCGGCAAACTGCCTGAAGAACGACAACATCGTTTACATCGGCGATCTGATCCAGAAGACCGAGGCAGAAATGCTGCGCACGCCAAACTTTGGCCGCAAATCTTTGAACGAGATCAAAGAGGTGCTGTCTGGTATGGGTCTGCATCTGGGTATGGACGTTGATGAATGGCCCCCAGAAAACATCGAAGATTTGGCCAAGAAGTTCGAAGATAACTTCTGATGCCAACACCGGACGGCGGGCAATCGCCGTCCACCCCCGGGCATCCGCCCCAAGGAGAGTGGCGCAAACGCATAGCGCCGCCAGACAAAGCAAAAACGTAAAATAATGGAGATACAAAAATGCGTCACGCACGAGGATACCGCCGCCTGAACCGCACCCATGAACACCGCAAAGCGCTGTTCGCGAATATGGCTGGCTCGCTGATCGAACATGAACAGATCAAAACAACTTTGCCAAAGGCAAAAGAACTGCGCCCAATCGTTGAAAAACTGATCACTCTGGGCAAGCGCGGCGATCTGCACGCACGTCGTCAGGCCGCAGCACAGCTGAAGCAGGACGCCTATGTTGCGAAACTGTTCGAGGTTCTGGGCCCACGCTATGCCGAACGTCAGGGTGGCTACATCCGCATCCTGAAAGCGGGTTTCCGTTATGGTGATATGGCGCCAATGGCGATCATCGAATTCGTTGATCGTGACGTTGATGCAAAAGGCGCGGCCGACAAAGCCCGCACCGCAGCCGAGGAAGCCGCAGAATAATCTGCCCGCGCCCGGTTTGAAAATGAAACCCCAAATGGTGCATCCATTTGGGGTTTTTTATTTAGGGGGCGAAGGCTGGGGCTGGTCAAAGTACTGCCCTATAAATCGCTTGGATCAATCGCCATCACGGGGGTGGCTTTCGTCCAGTTGAGATCATGCCAAGGACTGCTCAGGTCAAAAATCACCGTTGTGGCAGGATGAAAATACAGCAGATGCGGGGGCAGTTGTGCCGCGCCCCAAAACCGTAGGGCGGCATCTGCAATCCCCGGATTATGCGCCACCAATAAAACACAGGATCCATGCGCCCCACGCAAACTGTCCAAGAGTGTCTCGCTTGGGGCGTTGTGCAGGCTGCGTTGCGCATCTGGATCCAAAAACCCCATGGCGTTCGCAGTCTGCATCGTGCGCGTCGCGGCAGAGGCAATAATCTCATCCGGAACAACCCCGATTTTATCCAGATGCGCCCCTAATCTTTGCGCTGTTGCAATGCCAAATTCGGTGAGGGGGCGGTGAAAATCGCCACTGGGATGGTGGGGCACGGCCTCGGCGTGGCGGGTCAGGATCAGTCGGGGCATAAAAAGGCTTTCATATGGAATGCGGATTGCGCGGGCAGGCGGTCTGCGCCAGCGCTGGCGGGGCAGGCGCGGCGGGCCAGGCAGCCGTGCAAACAGTCTGCGCCCTTGGCGCTGCCGGCATAGGATTTGCAGCGCGCCACGTCATAGGGCTGTGCTGCGGCCAAAGCCTGGACTGGACAGGCCGTGGTGCATGGGCGGGTTTCGCAACTGTCACAGGGGCTGCTTTGTGTGGGGATGTTCTTTACGGGGCTTTGCAGTAAGATTGCGGCGCGGAACGATGTGAATAATCCCATATCGTGATGCACCAACAATCCCACGGGGGATTGATGCACCGCCCCGCTGCGCAGCGCCCAGGAGATAAAGGGCGGGTAGGGCGGCCCATCGGATGGAAAGACCGCCTGTGCGCCCAGCTGCTTGGCCAATGGCGCGACAATACGTTTTGAATAACGATCCAGCGGATCCGCCGCCCCATCTGAATAGTCTGTGCTGGCGGCAAATTTGGCCCAGAAGCCAGATCCGTCTGGGGCCAGCAAAACCGCCTGACCAGTGCCAAACCCATCTGACGGTGCCAGATCTGCGGCGGCAAGGGGTTTCAGGCCGATAGGCGCACAGGCCTGTTGCAGATCGTCCCACAGCACCTTGGGGTTATCCGCGGATCAGCGAGCCCGCCCCATGCGGGGTGAACAGCTCAAGCAAGCAGGCGTTGGGCGCGCGCCCATCCAGGATCACAACGGCCCGCACCCCGCCGTCTATGGCATCCAGCGCGGTTTCGGTTTTTGGGATCATGCCGCCGGCGATGACGCCATCGGCTGTCAGGCTGCGGATCTGATCCGCGGTCATTTCGGTGATGACCTCGCCGGTGCCGTCTTTCACGCCTGACACATCGGTCAGCAGCAACAAACGATCCGCCTTCAGCGCCGCTGCCACCGCGCCGGCGGCGGTGTCGCCGTTGATGTTAAAGGTTTCGCCGTTTTCACCGGCGCCCAAAGGGGCGATGACGGGGATCATGCCCGCGTCGAACAGGGTGCGCAGCACCTTTGGGTCGACCTTGCTGGGGGTGCCAACCAGACCCAGCTTTGGGTTGGTTGGGGTGCAAGTGATCAGATGGCCATCCTTGCCCGACAGGCCCACCGCCTGACCGCCTTGGCGGTTGATTGCCTGGACGATACGTTTGTTGACGCTGCCTGACAGCACCATTTCGACAACCTCCATCGTGGCGGCATCGGTAACGCGCTTGCCGTCCACAAATTCGGATGAGATTGCCAGCTTGTCCAGCATGGCGTTGATCATTGGCCCACCGCCATGCACGATCACCGGGTTTACCCCGACCTGTCGCATCAGCACCACATCGCGGGCAAAGCTGTCCATGGCATCGTCGCTGCCCATGGCGTGGCCGCCCAATTTGATGACCACAATCGCCCCGGTATAGCGCTGAAGATAGGGCAGGGCTTGGGACAGGGTGTGGGCGGTTGCGATCCAGTCTCGGTTCATGTCTTGGGTTCTCATGCGGTTACAATCCTTTGGGCTGGCAGTATGCTGGGCCCCTTTTCCCTGTCTTTATCCCGTCTCTGCCCCGGCTTGGCAAGGGGCGGCCTGCGCGCCGTCAGGCAAAACGGCCTGGGGCATAGGGCGATAAATCCAGATTGGGGGTCTGGCCTGATATCAGCTGGGCCAAGATGCGCCCTGTCTTGGGGCCGCCCGTCAGGCCGATATGTTGATGCCCAAAGCCGACATAGGCGCCTTGCACCCCTGGTACGGCGCCAATCATCGGCAGAGAATCGGGCAATGTGGGGCGGTGTCCCATCCATTCGGTTTCATGCGACCATGTCAGGGTTGGGAAAACGCGGGCCAAGTTCTTGCGCATCAGATCAAAGGGCGCGCGGCTGGGGCCGGGTTCCAGCCCGCCCAGTTCAACAATCCCCGCAAGGCGCAGGCGGCCCTGCATTGGGGTGGCAACAAATTTTCCGGCGTTGATCATGGTTGGCGCGGCAGGGGTAAAGCTGGGGTTCCACAGTTCCAGATGGTATCCTCGTTCCGTTTCCAGCGGCACTGTCAGCCCCAAATCGCGGGCTATGGGTTTGGACCAAGCGCCGGTGGTCAGAACGGCCGCATCGCAGGGAATGACCGTCCCGCCAGCGCGCAGGCCGGTGACGCGCCCGCCGTCGCGAAGAATTGCCGAGACCTCGGCCTTGATGATCTGCCCGCCGGACCGCGCAACATAATCAGCCAGCGTTTTAATATAATCGCCGGGGTCAGTTATATATCCGTGGTTGGGCAAGGCGGCGGCGTAACAGTCGGGGCCGGCCAGTTTGGGATCATATTGCGCATAATCAGCCGCATTCATTTCGCGCCAGGTAAACCCGTTTTCGGCCTTGGTGTCCCAGGCAAAGCGATCTGCGCGAAAGTCAGCCTCGGACTTATACAAATACACATAATCCGATGGGGTGATATACCCTTCGGCACCCGTGCCGGCAGCCAATGCCTGATGATCGGCCAAGCTGTCACCAATGATGGGCATTAAGGCGCGGGCAATGCGTCTGGCATCACGGGCGTTGGCGTGGGATAGGAACCGTGCCAGCCATGGCATCAGGCGCGGCAGATAGCTCCATTTCAAAAATAAAGGCTCGGTCGGGTCCAGCAGGATTTTGGGCGCGCGCCAGATCAGGCCCGGTGTTGTCACTGGCACAATCGCGGCTGAGGCCAGCAACCCCGCATTGCCAAAACTGGTTTGCGCCGCAGGGCCGGTTTTATCGATCAAAACCACCTTATGACCGGCGCGGATCAGCCAAACAGCCGTCGAGACGCCAACAATTCCGGCACCGATCACGGCGATTGTTTTGGGGGGTTGGGTCATCTTCAGGCTCATGCATGATGCGGCCCCGATCGGGGCATTTGCGGGTTGGCCCAATGGATATGCTGCGGCAGTGCGATTGGCAATGGGGACTTGGCAATGGGGCGCCTTGCGCGTATAGGCGGGCGGGACAGACAAAGGATACCCCCCATGCAAGGCAGTGCAAACCTTAACATCATGTTCAAAGCGGCGCGTCGCGCGGCCCGGTCACTGGTCAAGGATTTTCGCGAGGTTGAGAACCTGCAGATCTCACGCAAGGGGGCTGGGGATTTTGTCAGCCGTGCGGATATCGCCGCCGAGGCAATCTTGAAAGAGGATTTGCTGGGGGCTCGTCCCACCTATGGCTGGCTGGCCGAAGAAGGCGCCGAGATCGAAGGGGCCGACCCAACCCGCCGCTGGATTGTGGATCCGCTGGATGGCACCACAAATTTCCTGCACGGGCTGCCGCATTGGGCGATTTCCATCGCGCTGGAACATAAGGGCCAGATTGTGGCGGCGGTTATTTATGATGCGGCCAAGGATGAAATGTTCTTCGCTGAAAAGGGCAATGGGGCCTGGATGAATGATCAGCGGATACGGGTGTCATCGCGGATGCGCCTGGAAGAATCGCTGTTTGCCACCGGAGTTCCCTTTTCCGGCCGCGGGGATTTGCCCGCAACCTTGCGCGAATTGGGCCGTTTGATGCCGACCTGTGCGGGCGTGCGCCGTTTTGGCGCGGCGTCATTGGATATGGCTTATGTTGCTGCGGCGCGGTTTGATGGGTTTTGGGAACGCGCATTGCAGCCATGGGATTTGGCCGCAGGGATGCTGATCCTGCGCGAAGCAGGCGCCTTGGTCGAACCAATTGATGAAGGCCGCGATATCCTGAATGATGGCCAAATCATCTGTGCGAATGAACAGCTGTTTCAAACCTTCGCAAAAACCATACGTGGATAAAGGCGCACGCAGCGCCTGCGCAACTGGATCTATGCAATCCCATTGACTGGCTGCGCATCGCGCGCCAGCGTTGGGGTATGGAAAACGATCTGAACAACCCGCCCCTGTTTGCCGTGACCGAGCATGAGGATCTGCGCATTCCCATGCCCGATGGCACAATCCTGTCTGCCCGCGTCTGGTTGCCCAGCGGTGCGCCCGGGCCGGTGCCGGCGGTGTTGGAATATCTGCCCTATCGCAAACGCGATGGCACCTGCGCGCGCGATCATCTGACCCATCCATATTTTGCCGCCCGCGGCGTGGCTGGGGTGCGCGTCGATATGCGCGGCAATGGTGACAGTGATGGAATCATGGCGGATGAATACACTGCGCAGGAATTGCAAGACGCCTGTGATGTGATTGCATGGCTGGCAGATCAGGACTGGTGCAATGGATCGGTCGGCATGATGGGGATCAGCTGGGGTGGGTTTAACGGGCTGCAGGTCGCGGCCCTGCAACCCCCTGCGCTGAAGGCTGTGATTACACTGTGTTCCACTGTGGATCGCTTTGCCGATGATATTCATTACAAAGGCGGCGCTTTGCTGAATGAAAATCTGGGCTGGGGGGCGACGATGTGGTCCTATTCGTCGCGCGCGCCGGATCCCGCGCTGGTGGGGGATCGGTGGCGGCAGATGTGGTTGGATCGGCTGCAGGCGGAACCCTTCCTGCCCAGCTTGTGGCTGTCCCATCAATCACGCGACGCATACTGGCAACACGGATCTGTGTGCGAAAATTACAGCGCCATTGCCATTCCCGTTTTGGCCGTGGGCGGCTGGGGCGATGCCTATAAAAACGCGGTGCCGGCGATTGTGGACAACCTTGGGCCAAGTGCCAAGGGGATCATCGGGCCATGGGTACATAAATACCCCCATTTCGCCGTGCCCGAGCCGCGCATTGGTTTCCTGCAAGAGGCCCTGCGCTGGTGGCGCAAATGGCTGATGGATGAAGACACAGGCGTCGAATCCGACCCCGATCTGACGGTGTATTTGATGGATGGCCTGCCACCCGCCACATGGTATGATCATCGCCCCGGGCGCTGGGTGACTGTCTCATCCGAACGCGTTCAGACCCAAACCCTGTCTTTATCGGATAACGGGCTGTCGGCTGGACCGGCCGCGCCACTTCAGGCGCAGATTTCCAGCCCCGCCCATTGCGGGATGGAGGGCGGCGAATATTGCGCCATTTGGCTGGGGCCGGAAATGGCGGGGGATCAGCGGGCGGATGATGCGCTGTCGCTGTGTTTCGACGGCGCGCCCTTGGCGCAGGATCTGGACATTGTTGGCGAACCCAGATTGCGATTGCGACTGTCTGCGGATCAGGCGCAGGGGCAGATTGCGGTGCGGCTGAACCATATCCTACCCGATGGGGCGGTTTCCCGCATCACCTATGGCGTGTTGAATCTGGCGCACCGTGATGGATCTGCCACCCCGCAGCCCATGCCCGTGGGTGATATGGTGGATGTCACGGTCACGCTGGATCATATCGCCATGCGCATTCCCGCCGGCCATCGTTTGCGCGTGGCTATATCCACCGCCTATTGGCCGCTGATCTGGCCCGCGCCAAACCCGGTAACCCTAACCGTTGGGTCCGGTGACCTGGCATTGCCCATTCTGCAAGGCGCGCCTGCGTCTGATGAACGTGTCTTCCCGCCCCCTGCCGCAGCCGCGCCTTGGCAGGTCGAGGAGATCCGCCCCGCATCCAACAGCCGCCGCGTGGTCAAGGATATGGGCAGCGGGGACATCACATTAGAGATCCATGATGATTTTGGTGCCCGCCGTGATTTGGCCCACGGGCTTGAAAGCGGATCCATTGCGCGTGAGCGTTGGATCATCCATCCTGATAATCCACAAAGCGCCCGCGGCGGCACCCATTGGACCCAAACCCACGGCCGCGGCGACTGGCAGCTGCGCACGGAAACCCATGCGCAAATGCATTGTGATGGCGATTATTTCTATCTTGAGGCAGAGCTTTTCGCCTTTGAAGGGGATAGGCAGGTTTTTCATAAGAAACTCAGTGACAAAATAAAACGCGAGTGTTTGTAAAATTGAATTCACCGGCGTGAAAAATCACTTGCCAGACCCACGCCGAATCGGTTTTGTTGATCGACGAGTCAATAATGACGCACAGCCCCATCAGAGGGCGTCCATAGGGAGAATGGAACATGAATGACGAACTTCGGTTTTTAAGCGCACGCGCGGCAGTTGGGAAATACTCACGCCGTGATTTTCTGGGCCGGGCTACGGCACTGGGTGTCAGCGCGGCGGCAGCAAATACATTGCTGTCATCGTCCGTGATGGCGGCAGGTCCGCAAAAGGGCGGCACCATGCGCGTTGGTATCAGCGGCGGCAGCGCATCCGACAGCTTGGATCCGGCATTGTCGACCAACCCCACCACCAGCCAGATCATCCGTATGTGGGGTGAACCACTGGTTGAATTGGCCCCCGGCGGGCTGGAACCCCGTGTGGCCGAAAGCTTCAGTGCATCGGCTGATGCGCGGGTCTGGACGTTCAAAATCCGGTCAGGTGTGACCTTCTCGAATGGCAAAACCGTCACTGCCGAAGATGTTTTGGCCACAATGGAGCGCCATTCAGGCGAGGATACCAAATCAGGTGCCTTGGGCATTATGCGTGGGATCAAATCCATGCGCGCCGAAGGGATGGATTTCATCGTTGAATTGGAACTGCCCAACGCCGACTTGCCCTATTTGTTGACGGATTATCACCTGATGATTCAGCCGAATGGCGGCAAAGACGCGCCAGAGGCGGCGATTGGCACCGGCCCTTATGTGCTCAAATCGGCTGATCCAGGTGTGCGCTATGTGTTTGAAAAGAACCCCAACCACTGGGAAGGTGCCGGCAATGCAGCCACCATCGAATTGGTTGTGATCAATGATGACACAGCCCGCGTTGCCGCGTTGCAATCGGGTCAGGTCGATATGATTGACCGTCTACCCCCCCGCACCGCAGGTTTGGTGAAGCGCGCGCCCAATATCGATGTGCGCACCACATCTGGCCCCGGCCATTATGTGTTCATCATGCATTGCAACACCGCGCCCTTTGATAACAAAGATCTGCGTCTTGCCCTGAAATACGGCATCAACCGTCAGGAAATGGTCGATAAGATCCTGTTTGGATATGGGTCCGTTGGCAATGACAGCCCGATCAATGCATCCTATCCGTTGTTCACCCAGCTTGAGCAGCGCGAATATGATCCAGATAAATCAAAGTTCCACCTGAAAAAATCGGGCTTTGATGGGTCTGTTTTGTTGCGCACGTCGGATAACTCATTCCCAGGTGCGCCAGATGCAGCGGCGCTGTTCCAGCAATCCTGCGCAGGCGCTGGACTGAACATGGAAATCAAGCGTGAACCAAATGATGGGTATTGGTCCGAAGTTTGGAACAAACAGCCCTTCTGCACCAGCTATTGGGGTGGCCGTGCAACGCAGGATGCAATGTTCTCGACCGCGTATCTGTCATCAGCAGACTGGAACGATACCCGCTTCAACAATGCGCAGTTCGACCAGTTGCTGGTTGCGGCACGCGCGGAATTGGATCAGGGCAAGCGCAAACAGATGTACGCGGATATGTCGACATTGCTGCGCGATGAAGGCGGTCTGATCTGTCCGATGTTCAATGATTTCGTCGAGGCAACATCAACCCGTATCGCGGGTTGGGGTGAATCGGCTGGCTTTGGCCTGATGAACTTCTACGCACCAATCAAAATGTGGGTTACAGCCTGATATGGGATTGGTTCTAAAACTGGTGGTCCAGCGCATTGCGCTGGGCCTTCTGCTGTTATTTGCAGCTTCTATTATGATTTTTGCCGGCACATTGATCCTGCCCGGTGATGTGGCCCAATCTATTCTGGGCCAATCTGCAACGCCCGAAGCATTGGCCAATTTGCGCGCTGAACTGGGGCTGAATGAACCGGCTATAACACGTTATTTCGATTGGCTGGGCGGGGCGATGACCGGGGATTTGGGCACAGCCCTGACCAACGGCAAAGACATCGCCACCAGCCTGTCTGGACGGTTGTCCAACACATTATTCTTGGCCTTTTGGGCAGCGATTGTGGCTGTTCCTTTGGCCATTTTTCTGGGGCTTTTGGCGGTGCGGTACAAGGATCGCTGGCCGGATAAATTAATCTCTGCGGTGACGCTGAGCACGATTTCCATCCCTGAATTCCTGATCGGCTATGTGCTGATGTTTTATGTCGGGGTGACCTTGGGGTGGGCCCCCACGCTGTCCAATATCCACGACGGGATGAGCCTGGGGCAGAAATTACACGCGATCACTCTGCCGGTGATGGTGCTGACGCTGGTGGTGCCGTACTCGTGCATGTGGCGCGCGGCAGCCAGCGCGTACATGTTCACGGTGACGGGGCTGTAGGGCATCTCCCAGGGCACGTCCGGCGTGTTGGCCGTGACGAGCCGGGGCGCGACGCCGCTCGATCCTT
>JALQTR010000133.1 GCA_023260835.1 Paracoccaceae bacterium | reverse complement strand
TAACGCCGCCGCCAATAATAACAACGCGGGCTTTAGTGGGAAGATTGGGCATGGGGTATTCCTTCAAATTGGCCTTCGCCAGATCGGGTATCGGCGCGGCCCGATACAGGGGCCGCGCCCGTTAATATTAGGCGCGAATGCGGGCGTTTTCGGGGTCCCAGATGGGACCATCCCCCTGAACGGTGGCGGCATAAAGTGTGCCGAAGATATCCACCTCGACCTGCGTGCCAGCGGTCAGCAGATCAGGCCGGATCATCGCCAGTGCCAGTGATGCACCAACGCGATAGCCCCAGGCGCCGGATGTGACCTCGCCCACGATTTCACCGTCTTTCCAGATCATCGCCATATAGGGCGCGTCCTCGGGGCCGGCATTGACCGTTAAACAGGCAAAGGCCTTGGTCCGACCGGCCTGTTTTTCAGCCAGCAGCGCCGCCTTGCCGGGGAAATCGGGTTTGTCCCATTTGATGAACCGGTCCAGCCCCGATTGCAGCGCGGTGTAATCGCTGGACAGGTCGCCCTTCCACGCGCGGTATCCTTTTTCGATCCGCAGGGAATTGAGCGCCCACATCCCAAAGGGTTTCGCCCCAGCCGCCAAAACGGCATCGTAAATCGCCGGCAGGTCGGCGTTTTTGGCGTGGACCTCCCACCCCAGTTCACCGGCAAAGCTGACGCGGGCCAGCAAAACCTCGGCCCCGCCAATCTGCGCGGTTTGGATCGACAACCAAGGCAGGGTCAGATCGCCCTGCGTACCGATAGCCGCAAACAGTTCACGCGATTTGGGGCCGGTGACGATCAGCGTGCCAAATTCGGCGGAATGATCGGTCAAGGTCAGGGTTTCAGGCAGCGCATTTTTCAGCAGTTCAAAATCATGCCACTGCGCGGCGGCGGCGGTGATCAGGGTGAACTGATCCTCGGCGTGGCGCATTATGCTCATTTCAGTGACCACTTTGCCGCGATTATCCACAAAATAGGCCAAATTCATTTTGCCAATTTTCGGCAAACCACCCGTTATGCGGCTGCGCAGCCAATCGGCGGCACCTGCGCCGGACAGGTTGAACCGTGAAAACCCGGGCAGATCCAGAACGCCAACCGCGTCCCGAACGGCCAAACATTCCTCTTCGATCCGCTGTTGCCACGGGCCGCTGCGACCCCATGTTTGCGTGGCCTCATGGCTGGTGTCATCACCGGGGGCGGCAAAGTAATTTGCCCGTTCCCAACCGTTATAGGCCCCCATCTGACCACCCATGGATTTCACCTTGTCATGCACAGGTGACAGGCGGCGATCCGCCCCAGCGGGCCACCGGTGATAGGGAAAATGCATAGCATATTCATGGCCATAGACCTCGATCGCCTTATCAATGCAATATTGCGGATCGGTGTAATCGGTGTAGCGGCGTGGATCGACCGACCACATATCCCATTCGGTTTCGCCCTTGGTGACCCATTCGGCCAGCACCTTGCCCGCACCGCCCGCTTGGGTGATGCCAAAGGTGAAGACGCAAGCCTCGAACGCGTCTTTGACGCCGGGCATGGGGCCGATCAGGGGCAGCCCATCAGGGGCATAGGGGATGGGGCCGTTAATCACCCGCGACACACCCGCGCTGCCCAGGATTGGCACCCGCGCCATTGCATCCTCGATATACCATTCTAATCGTTCTAAATCATCAGGATAGAGCTGGAAGCTAAAGTCATCCGGCATCGGATCATCGGGCGTGATCCAATGAGCCTTACAGTTGCGTTCATAGGGACCAAGGTTCAGCCCATGCTTTTCTTGGCGCAGGTAATAGCTGCTGTCGACATCGCGCAGCAGGGGTAATTTGCCGTTGTCCGCGGACCAGTTTTCCAGTTCGGGGATTTCGTCGGTCAGGAAATACTGGTGGCTCATAACGGCCATGGGAACGGTGCGCCCGCCATAGGGTTTAAACCATTCCCCCACGCGTTGCGCATAATATCCGGCAGCATTTACAACCTTATCACAGCGAATATTGCCTTTATCTGTATGGACGATCCAGCCCTGGTCATCTCGCGACACACCTGTTGCTGGACAGAACCGGGCGATATGTGCGCCCATATTGCGCGCCCCTTTGGCCAGGGCCTGTGTCAGCTGTGCCGGATCAATATCCCCATCATCTGGATCATAAAGGCCGCCTGCCAAATCATGCGTTTCGATGAAGGGATAGCGGGCTTTGATATCCTCGACCGACAGGATTTCCAGTGCCATCCCCTGTGATTGGCCCATGGCGCGGGCGCGTTCAAACTCTTGCATCCGTTCCTTCGAATGCGCCAAACGCACCGATCCGGTGACGTGGTAATTCATGGGGTAATCGACCTCTTCGGCCAAACGGCGGTACAGGTCCAGCGAATAGCGCTGCATATTCATGACCGCCCAAGATGTTGAAAAGGATGGGCAATTTCCGGCGGCATGCCATGTTGATCCGGCCGTCAATTCATTCTTTTCCAGCAAAACCACATCCCAGCCTTCGCGCGCGATGTGATAGGCGCAAGAGGCCCCAACCGCCCCACCGCCAATAATCACCACCTGAGTTTGTTTTGGTAAATCAGACATAGCGTCCCCCTGTTGTCCCCAAACGGGTTTAATAGACTGGTGGCGAAATCACCCAAATCGCCACCGCTGTTTCGTCAAATGGATTGGCCCACCGCATCGGCTGGCCACGCAACCGGATCGTATCACCCGCTTGCAGTATGAATTCATCATCCCCCACCCAAATCTTCAGCTGACCGCTGACAAGATAGGCCAATTCCTGGGTGGGTCGCTGCGCGGGCTCGTCCAGTGCAGCACCGGGCAGGAATTCGGAATGCACGACCTCAAAACTGTCGGTCAGATCGGGGGAGAGCAGTTCCTCGACCAACCCTGCCGCACCACCACCGATGGGCCGGCGGGCATTTTTACGCACCACAATCCCTGCTTCGCGTGGATCCGCAGGGGTTTGCCCGAAAAAGAGGGACATTGGCACGCCAAGCGCCTTTGCCATCTGTCGTAATTCGGGGATAGAGGGGGCAGAGATATCCCGTTCAACTTGGCTAAGCCAGCCAACAGATCGCCCCAGACGCGCCGCCAAATCCGCCAGCGTCACACCGCGCGCTTTGCGCAGGGCGCGCAGATCGGCCCCAAGCGATGTCAGCGATGAAAGCGGTTGTGGTGTCATATGATTCGATCAGCTGTGAAATTTCGTGTCTTTTTTTCACGCTGCACCGGTTCCGTGAAAAAAGAAAGTGTTTTTTCACGCGGCCGGTGGAATTATTTTTGACACATAATCGGCCCACCTTGACGCGCGCAAATGCCATGATTAGGTATATTCCAAGCTTGAGACGCCACATCTTGTGTCGCCCCCACCCTGAAGGAGACCATATCATGTCCACAGTTGCCGTCACTGACGCCACATTCGATGCCGAAGTTCGCCAGTCCGATATCCCCGTTGTGGTGGATTTCTGGGCCGAATGGTGCGGCCCATGCAAACAAATCGGCCCCGCATTGGAAGAACTGGCCGTTGAATACGCTGGGCGCGTGAAAATCGCCAAAGTGGATGTGGACAGCAATCCAAATGCGGCTGCATCTATGGGGGTGCGCGGCATCCCTGCCCTGTTCATCTTCAAGGACGGTCAGCCCGTGGCCAACCGCGCCGGCGCCGCGCCCAAGGCGGCGTTGCAGTCTTGGATCGACAGCGCGATCTAATTTTGGGCGCAAGCCAACCCTGTATCACGCCCCATTCCCCACAAAGAATGGGGCGTTTTTCTTTCTTGAACATGCGCGAGGCAAAAATGTCCCATTCAGATTTCCCCGGCTGGCACGGCACCACCATAATTGGTGTGAAAAAAGACGGCAAAGTGGTTCTGGCCGGTGATGGGCAAGTGTCGCTGGGGCAAACCGTCATTAAGGGCAGCGCCCGTAAATTGCGCCGGCTGCACAGCGGTGGCATGGATGTGGTCGTGGGCTTTGCTGGATCCACGGCGGATGCGTTTACCCTGCTGGAACGGCTTGAGGCAAAACTGGACAGCCATCCTGGTCAGTTACCCCGCGCAGCGGTGGAATTGGCCAAGGATTGGCGCACCGATAAATACCTGCAAAAGCTTGAGGCGATGCTGATAGTCACCGATGGTGATCACCTGCTGATCCTTACGGGGGCCGGCGATGTGCTGGAGCCAGAACATAATATCGCCGCGATTGGGTCGGGTGGGAATTATGCACTGGCCGCGGCCCGTGCAATGATGGATGGACCACAAGACGCCGAAACCATTGCGCGCCGCGCCATGGCCATTGCCGCAGATATCTGCGTTTACACAAATGGCAATCTTACCGTTGAAGCCCTGCCCCAAGGATAAGCCCATGACCGATCTAACCCCCAAAGACATCGTTGCCGAATTGGACCGCTATATCATTGGGCAAACCGAGGCCAAGCGCGCCGTCGCCGTGGCCCTGCGCAATCGTTGGCGGCGTAAACAGCTTTCCGACGATCTGCGCGAAGAGGTCTATCCCAAAAACATCCTGATGATCGG
>JALQTR010000079.1 GCA_023260835.1 Paracoccaceae bacterium | reverse complement strand
CAAAACAGCCCGTGAAAGAGCCCGCAAACCAGCCCGCCCCCAGCAAAGCAAAGCCCAAGGGCCTGTCGTTCACCCAAAAACACCGGCTGGATGTGCTGCCCGATGAAATTGCCAAGCTTGAAGATGAGATCGCAAAACTGTCCACCCTGATGTCGGACCCCGATCTGTTCAGCAAAAACCCCGATAAATTCCACAAAGCCAGCGCCGCGCTGACACAGCGGCAGGCGGCCCTGACCGCGGCCGAGGAAGAGTGGCTGATGCTTGAAGAGCTGGCCGAAAACGGCGGCTAACCCCGCCCCTGCCCTGTTACAGCGCGACCAAAACCACGCGTTCGCCCTGAACGGCCAAACCAACCTCGCCGTTGCACAGGCGCAGCGCGTCATTGCCAAATACATCCGCACGCCAACCCTGCAGGGCCATCACGTCGCGTTTGCCCGCTGCCAATGCGTCCAAATCGGCCGAATTGGCCAGCAATTTGGGCGCCACATCATGCTGATCGGTTTTCGCCTTCAGAAGCACGCGCAAAAGATCGGCCAAGGCGGGGTTCACCTGCAGCTTCTCGCCTTCGGGTGTGGGTTTGGGCAGCGCCTCGCGCGGCAGCGACAGGGCGCCGGCAACGGCCTTCAGGATGCCCGCGGCGATCTCGCCTTTGCGGGCCTCGCGCAGCAGCAGGCGCGATTTGCCCAAATCCGATTCGGATTGCGGCTTCAGCGAGGCAATCTCCAGCAGCGCATCATCCTTGAACACGCGCGAGCGGGGAATGTTGCGCCCCTGTGCATAGGTTTCGCGAAACTCCGCCAAGGCCATCACCTGCGCCATAAACCGCGGCGCGGTGTTGCGGGTTTTCACCCGCCGCCAAGCGGTGGCGGGATCGGTGATATAGGTCTGCGGGTCGGTCAAAATGGCCAATTCTTCTTCCACCCAGGCCGCGCGGCCCGTTCGGGCCAGCTTTTGCGACAAAAACAGATAGACATCGCGCAGATGGGTCACATCGGCCAAGGCATATGTTTGCTGATCTTGCGACAGGGGGCGGCGCGACCAATCGGTAAAACGGGATGATTTATCCATGCTGCGTTTGGTGATTTTGCGCACCAAGGCCTCGTAACTGACCTGATCGCCAAAGCCGCAGACCATGGCGGCAACTTGGCTGTCGAACAGTGGCTTTGGGATGACGCCGGCATCGACGAAGAAAATCTCCAGATCCTGCCGGGCGGCGTGGAACACTTTGACCACCGATTCATCGCGGAACAGATCGTATAACGGATCCAGCGACAGGCCATCGGCCAATGGATCGATCAACGCGGCGTTTTCATCGCCTGTCCCAGGAAAGGCCAGCTGCACCAAACACAGCTGCGCGTAATAGGTGCGTTCGCGCAGAAATTCTGTGTCCACGGTAACAAAGGGATGCGCCGCAGCGGCGGCGCAGAACGCGGCCAGATCATCGGTGGTGGTGATAATTTTCATGATATTTGTCCTATGATCTGTCTATACATGCAGACTGTCTTGCGGGTCGCGCAGCGGGCCGCCGCGCCGTTCCGCCCCCACGGGGCGGCGCGATTGCGCCCCCCCCCTCGGAAGCGGCGCTTTGGCCCGCATCATGCCGCAGTATGATGTGATATATGTTCACTGCCATTATCCAGATGTCAGCCTTCGCCAAATTCCAAATCCAACCGCCCCGCTGTGCCATCAACAAACCGGCGCAGCACCTGTGGATACAGCTGATGTTCGGCGCGCAAAACGCGGGCGGCCAAGCGGCCCTCGTCATCACCCGGCAAAACCGGCACACGGGCTTGGCCCAAAATGGGGCCACCGTCCAATTCGCCTGTGACCAAATGCACGCTGCACCCTGCGTGGCTGTCGCCCGCCGCCAAGGCCCGCGCATGGGTGTGCAGCCCCTTATATTTGGGCAAAAGCGATGGGTGAATGTTCAGCATCCGCCCCGCCCACAGGGCGGTAAATTCGGGTGTCAGGATCCGCATAAACCCCGCCAAACAAATGATATCGGGGCTGTGATCCAGCAGCAGCTGTTGCAACTGCGCCTCAAACGCGGCGCGATCTGCGCCAAAGGGACGGTGATCCAAATGCGCCGTTGGCACACCCATGTCCTGCGCGCGGGCCAACCCGCCAGCTGCGGGATCATTCGAGGCGACCAAACAGGGGCGCGCGGGGAAATCCCCCGCCATGGCGCGCACCAATTGCACCATGTTGGACCCCCCGCCCGAGATCAGGATCGCAACGCGCGTCATCCCAATGTGCCGCTGTAGCTGACCCCATCACCGGGTGCCACCTGCCCCAGTGTCACAACAGTTTCACCCGATTGCGCCAGCAGCATCGCCAAATCATCAGCGCGCGCCGCATCCACCACAACCACCATGCCAATCCCGCAGTTAAAGGTTTTCAGCATCTCGGTCGCATCCAGATTACCCTGCTTGGCCAGCCATGCAAAAACGCCTGGCAGGGTCCATGCGTCCAAATTTACCTGCGCGCCCAGACCTTCGGGCAGAACGCGGGGCAGGTTTTCGGTCAGCCCGCCGCCGGTGATATGCGCCATGCCCTTCACCCCGCCGGCCTTCATCGCGGCCAGCAACGGTTTAACGTAAAGCCGCGTTGGGCGCAGAAGATCCTCGCCCAAGGATCCATTGCCAAAGGGGCTGGGATCCGCCCAATCCAGCGATGACAGCGACACCAGCTTGCGCACCAGCGAATAGCCGTTCGAATGCACCCCATTGCTGGCCAGACCCAGCAGCACATCGCCCGCCGCAATCCCCGCAGGCAGATCTGCACCGCGTTCCATCGCGCCTACGGCAAAACCCGCCAGATCGAAATCCCCATGCGAATACATCCCTGGCATTTCCGCCGTTTCCCCGCCGATCAGCGCACAGCCCGATTGGGTGCAGCCATTGGCAATGCCTTCGATGATCGCCGTGGCCTGATCCAGCTGCAACGCGCCCGTGGCAAAGTAATCAAGGAAAAACAAAGGCTCGGCCCCTTGGCAGACCAGATCATTCACACACATCGCCACCAAATCAATCCCGATCGTATCGACAACGCCTGTATCAATCGCGATGCGCAGCTTGGTGCCCACCCCATCAGTGGCCGCCACCAAAATCGGGTCCTTGAACCCCGCATCCTTCAGATCGAACAAGGCGCCAAACCCGCCCAACCCAGACATCACACCGCTGCGCGCGCTGCGTTTGGCCGCGGGTTTGATGCGGTCCACCAATGCGTTACCGGCATCAATATCAACGCCCGCATCGGCATAGGTTACGGAAGGTGTGGGGGTGGTCATGGCAAGGATCCTTGGCAATTGGTCTTTGCCTTGGCCCTTATCCGATCACGGATCAATACGCAATCTTTGCAATACATCCTTTTGGGGGCAAGCAGCGCTTGACCTAGACGAGAAACATGATAGCAAGGCGGACAGGTCGGGCCTGTAGCTCAATTGGTTAGAGCAGAGCGCTCATAACGCTTTGGTTGGGGGTTCGAGTCCCTCCGGGCCTACCAAATTCCCAGTCACATGACCGACCCGGACGGAACGCCGCGCCGTTGATGCGGCGGCGCAGGCTTGTATGGGCCTATGCCCCTGCGCTATGCTGGGCCACATCGTTTTAAAAGGGGATTATGGGTATGATCAGTAATCGATTCACGAAAATCACATTGGGTTTGGGTGCCGCGGCGCTGCTGATCGGGTTTGGCGCCTTTGGCTATCACATCAGCATGGGCGGAGGGGCGCATTTTGGCGGCCACATCCAGCATGATGAGGTCAATATGCCCATGCTGCACGGCGCCGACACAACAGTGCAAGAAGTGGATGAAATGAAGGCCCTGTTTCGCCAACACAAAGACATCCGCCGCGTGGTGGAATTTCTGCCCAATGGAATCGTCACGATCACCGAAACAGATAATGAGGATCTGCGCGGTCTGTTGGTCGGCCATGTCGCCGGTATGACCACCCGCGTCGAAGACGGGCGCGACCCGCAGGTGCCAATTCAAAGCCCCACCCTGTCGCTGCTGTTTGAACGGGGGCACCTGATCACAACCGAATTGGACATGACCGATACAGGGGTGAAAGTCACCCAAACATCAACCGACCCGATGGTGGTTGCCGCCTTGCAAAAGCACGCGGCCGAAGTCAGCGACCTGGCCGCCCGCGGGATGGTCGCAGTGCACGAACAGATGACCCACGCGCATTAAAATGCGGGCAAACCCCTTGGGTCCGTCGCAAATAAAAACGCCGCGGGTGCTGGGTGTTCATTGTTATTCGCAGGGGGGGAATGGTGGGTGATGAGAGACTCGAACTCCCGACATCTTCGGTGTAAACGAAGCGCTCTACCAACTGAGCTAATCACCCGTGAGGGGCGATTTAGGCCAAGCGCGCGACCCGCGCAAGGGTAAAATCGCCCGTTGCTGCATTTTTTTGCGGCGCCCTGTGGCCCACCCTATGAACCGCCCTATGAACAGCCCTGTGGCCCGCGTTATTAATTCGCGCGCTGCGCCTCGATCTTGCGCCAGGCGGCGACGTTGCGATTGTGTTCGGCCAGCGTTTTGGCAAAGGCATGCCCACCGGTGCCATCGGCGACAAAGAACAGGTAATCCGATGTGGCGGGGTTCAGCGCGGCGCGAATGCTGGCGCGGCCCGGATTGGCGATGGGGGTGGGAGGCAAACCGTCGATTTGATAGGTATTATACGGGGTTACCCGATCCAATTCGCTGCGCCGCAGACCCCGCCCCAAAACGCCCTCGCCGCGGGTGATGCCGTAAATCACCGTGGGGTCAGTTTGCAGGCGCATGCCGCGGTTCAGGCGGTTGATGAACACCGATGCAACCAGTGCCCGTTCATCCGCCACGCCGGTTTCTTTTTCGATGATCGACGCCATGATCAGCGCCTCGGCCGGCGAAGCATAGGGCAGGCCTTCGGCGCGTTCTTCCCACGCTTGCATCAGCGTGCTGTCCTGCGCGGCCTGCATACGGGCCAGAACATCGGCGCGGTTTGCCCCGCGGGTGAATTCGTAACTGTCGGGTGACAGGGACCCTTCGGCCGGTATTTTGGCCACATCCCCAGCCAGAGCGGGGATTTGCAGCAAGCCTTGCACCATTTGCCAGCTGGTCATGCCATCGGCAAAGGCCACGCGGTGGCGGGTGGACCCATCGGCATAGGCGTTGCTGAACACATCATCCCAGACGGCGTCTTTGGTCAATTCGACCTCGGCCCGATCCTCATATTTGCCGGTTTCGGGGGTCACACTGCGCAGCTGAGCGGTGGCTTTGCCGATCCCCAAACGATAAACAATTTCGCTGCCGCAGCTGGGCGCGCCGCTGTGGGTGATCTCATCCCCCAGATCGCGCATGGAAATGCCCTCGGGCAGCAGAAAATGCCCTGCCTTCAGGTCCTGCGCCTTGCCGCCATAGGACATGCCGATGCGAAACACCGCGGCGCTGTCAATCGCGCCCTGCTGCGCCAATTCATCGGCGACGCGGCGCAATGTGCTGCCGGGTTTCAGCGAATAACAAATCGGCGATGCCAATGGCCCCGGGCGCTGATATGCGGATTGCCCCCACAGCACCAGACCGGTGATCAAAAACAGCGCAAGGCCCAGAAGGCTCAGGCCATTGGACGCAATGTTACGCCACATCAGGACATCCGTTTGAACAGCACGCTGGCATTGGTGCCGCCAAAGCCGAATGAATTGGACAGCGCCACATCAATCTTGCGTTCACGTTTGGCATTGGCGGCCAGATCCACGGGCGTGTCAACCGCAGGCGTGTCCAGGTTGATCGTCGGCGGCGCCACCTGATCGCGGATTGCCAGAACCGAAAAGATCGCTTCGATCGCGCCAGCGGCGCCCAGCAAATGCCCCGTCATGGATTTGGTCGATGACATGGTCACAGACCCTGCCGCCTCGCCCATCAGCCGTTCAACCGCACCCAATTCGATAACATCGGCCATGGTCGATGTACCATGCGCGTTGATGTAATCCACATCCGATGGCTGCAACCCCGCCTTGGCCAACGCCGCACGCATGCAGCGTTCGGCGCCATCGCCATCTTCGGATGGCGCGGTGATGTGATAAGCATCCCCCGACAGGCCATAGCCCAC
>JALQTR010000126.1 GCA_023260835.1 Paracoccaceae bacterium | reverse complement strand
ATCGTCACATCGCCACCCTGGGACTGCATGTGCAAGGCCTGCCGTGCATTGCGCAGCATATTGGTCATCATTCGATGTAATTGTTCTGGGTCCGCCCGCAGAACAAAATTATCAGAAATTTGCGGCGTAAATGTGATGTTTTGGTCCCCTGCCAACAGCTCGCTTTCGATCACATCGGCCACAAGGGGGGCCAAGACAATGCGCTGCAGGCTGGGCGCGGGCTCTTCCGCGCGGCCAAAGGCCAATGTTGTTTCCGTCAGGCTGACAGCCCGCGTGATGGCCGCCACCAATTTGGGGGCCATCCGCGCCACGCTGGGATCGGTGCTGGCATCCAGACGATCCGAAAACAGCTGCGCCGTGGTTAAAATATTGCGCAAATCATGGCTGACCTTTGCAACAGCCGCCCCAAGCTGCGCCAAACGGTCCTTCTGCCGCAGCAGAGCCGATAGCTGGGTTTGCAGGCTATGCAGGCTATCCTCGGCCGCGCGCAGTTCGCGGATCTGTGTGCGCGGGGTGATAATATTGCGCGCATCTTCCGGCGCGGCCGCATAATTTTGCATATGCCCCACAACCCGCGTGATAGGCCGGACCAACAATTTCTGCACCGCAAAAAACAGCAGCCCTGCCGTCACTGCAGAAATCACCAAGGACAGCCAAAGAATGCGCAGCCCGTAATCCAGCATGGCTGTGCGCAAGGGCGCGCTGGCCATGGTTACCTCGATCAATTCGCCGCCCATCTGTGATGGCGTTCCAATCACCCGAATGGTGCGCGGCGCGGCATCGACAATCTGCAGCAAGGCATCACGCATCAGTGACCATGCCCCTGCCCTGCGCAGATCATAATTGGCCGACACCATCTGCGGCATTGGGCTGGACAGAACCAGTTCGCGCATTTCATCCCGGCGCAAAACAACGTTGAACACATGGGCGTTTTGCAACAGCTCGGCCTCAAGCTTGGGGTCGATCATATCTGTGGCTAATAAAACAAGGGATGCGATCTGCGCGCGTTCCAGCCGCGTCTGCAGATAATCCACCCGAAACCGCGCGATCGAGGGCAGGAAAATCAGCACCTCGGCCAGCATCACAAAAATAACCGTCAAAACCAAAAACCGGCCAGAAAGCGATTTGAACATGGCTGCTCCTTGCCTAGGGCCGCTTACGGCAGCACCTTTTGTACAAGCCTTACAATACGAGCAAGCCACGGATTTGCAAAGAGTTTCGGCGCAAAATAGGCCCCAGCGGCGGATTTATGGACCTCTGACCGCGTGGGATAGGGCAGAATCATCCCCGCCATCTGCCGCAATGGCAATTTTGCCGATATCATCAGCGCCCAGGGCGCGATCAAATCACCCGCGTTCCGGCCAATGATTTGCACGCCCAAAACACGTGATTTGCGCAATATCAAACGCAACTCGCCATCTGTTGCCCCCTCGGCCCGTGCGCGATCATTGCTGGCAAAGGGCTGGGTGATGATTTGCACCGCATCGCCATATTTCGCCAACGCCTGATCTGCACTCATGCCTATGCTGGCAATTTCATGGTCCGTGTAGACGACGCTGGGCACATGATCCAATCGCATCTTCACCGGCAGCCCAAGCGCCGCATTGCGCAAAACCAGCCCTGCCTGATACCCCGCCATATGGGTGAAATCTGGCCCTGCCGTCACATCGCCAATCGCATAAATACGGCGGTTATGGCTGCGCAAGGCACTGTTTACGATGATCTTTCCCGCCTGATCACAGTGCACATGGGCCAGATCCAACCCCATGCCTTGGGTATTGGCGCGCCGCCCTGTTGCCACCAACAGATGCGACCCGTCGATGATCTGGCCATCTGGCATGGACACGGCGATGCGCCCATCGGCCGATCGGGACACAGATTGCGCGGGGGCGTTTTCATGGATTTGCACACCATCCAGACGCAGCGCACGGCGCAGATGATCTGCGGCGTGTTGGCCCAGTGGCGCCACAAGGGTTTGCGCCTCGATCACCGTCACAACCGCGCCCAACCGCGCAAAGGCCTGCGCCAATTCAACCCCGATCACGCCACCGCCCAAGATGATTAAATGGTCCGGCAATTTCGGAAGATCGAAAATCGTTTCATTGGTGTGATAGGGCATATCCGCCAGCCCCGGAATGGGCGGGATGGCCGCGCGCGCGCCAGCGGCGACCACAAACCGCCGCGCTGTGACGGTATATGGCCCCGCCTGCACGGTCTTTGGCCCTGTGAAACGCGCGTGATGGCGCAGGACGCGCACGCCCAGCCCCTCGAACCGGTCTTGGCTGTCATGCGGGGCAATCGCGGCGATCGTCCCTTTAACATGGGCCTGCACCGCGCCCCAATCAATTTTCGGCGCAGCCCCTGTGATACCCAAATGCGCGGCACCATGCGCATTGATCGCCGCACGCGCTGCGGAAATCAGCGCCTTGGACGGCACACAGCCGTAATTCAGGCAATCCCCGCCCATTTGATCCGCTTCGATCAGCACCACATCCATGCCCATCTGCACCGCACCCGCCGCAACAGATAACCCACCCGATCCGGCACCGATGATGGCAATATCGGCTTTTATCTGTGACATATCATACCCCCAATCTGCGCCGCAGCGGCGCCAGGACCGCCGGTAACACCGCCAATGCGGCCAATCCAAATAACGCCCAAATCGCCTGCGGCGTGATCAGATCAGACGCGCTGCCGGCGGCGCCCAGCAACAACGCCTCTTTCGCGGCATCGCCCGCGGCTGTGTAAACGATGCAGCCCGGAATAATCCCCAAACCCGTTGTCACCGCATAGGGGCGCAGCCGCACCCCCCATAGGGCCGGTAAAACATTGGCCAGGAAAAATGGTACAACAGGTATTAACCGCAACATAAAAAGAACTGTAATTTGATTGTGTTCTAACGCATTTTTAATGTTTAAAAACCGCTGGGAATGTGCCCCATTATCCCCCCCGTTGTGCAGCGCATGCGCGCCCCACCGCACCATTAAAAACGCGATCACAGCCCCAGACCACGCCGCGATAAAATTTGCCAACCCACCCAAATACAAACCAAACAGGACCCCGCCAGACAGGCTGAGCACCAAAGCCCCAGGCAAGGAAAAGGTGACAACCACAGCATAAAGCAGAACAAAGCCAATGAACGTCATCAGCGGATATTCGGCCTGCACAGCCTGCCAATGCTGCAGGATGTCAGCGACCTGCGTCAGGCTGGCATAATCGCGCAAAAACACGGCCCCGAAGACCGCAATCACGCCCATGATGGCTAATAAACCTTTGCGCATTGGACCGCCCAACCCTGATTTCACATTGCTTTGCATCAAACCTGACAATATTTGGGCAAAAGAAAACCCCGATCACGCAAGGGTGATCAATTGTGTAGGCAAATATTTCTGATCTTTCAGGCCGCACAGGGTTTGACTTCCCCCCGCGCCCCGTTTAAAGGCAGCTTCAATAACAGGCTTCGGCGTCCGATTCCGGCGCCTCATAACGTATTATTAAGGAGACGGAGCGATGAAACGCACCTACCAACCTTCGAACCTTGTTCGCAAACGTCGTCACGGGTTCCGCGCACGCATGGCCACCAAAGCTGGCCGCAAAATCCTGAACGCACGCCGCGCACGTGGCCGCAAAGAGCTGAGCGCATAAATTAAGCGCCCGCTTTTCAGCGCGTGCCTTGCACGCAGGCTGTGAATGACAACCGCTGGAAAGCGCGATATCGCGTTTTCACAGCGGTTTTCGCGTTTAAGCCCATGGATTTATTGCCGCCTCATGCAAAAATCAGCCCCCCATCCACACCCCAAAATCACAATCTTGCAAAAGCGGGCGGATTTTCTGCGCGCCGCGCGCGGATTTGGTCAGGGGGCGGGCGGCATGAAGGTGCAGGCGCATCCGCGCGAGGACGGCAGCGATGACATTCGTGTGGGGTTCACCTGCACCAAAAAGCTGGGCAATGCCGTGGCGCGCAACCGCGCCAAACGCCGTCTGCGGGCGATTGCCCGCGATATCCTGCCGCGCAAGGGCAATGCGGGATGGGATTATGTGCTGATCGGCCGGCCGGATGTGACGATTGCGCGCGATTTTGCCGATCTGCAGCAGGATTTCGAATTTGCCCTGCGCAAACTGCATCAAAAGGCGGCGCCATGACGCTGGCTGCCAAGCTTATCGCCCTGCCCGTTCGGTTTTACCGCGTGGTGATCAGCCCGATGATTGGCAGCAACTGCCGATATGATCCCAGCTGCAGCGCCTATATGCTCGAGGCATTGGACCGCCACGGCGCCCTGAAGGGCGGTTGGCTGGGGCTGCGCCGCATTGCCCGTTGCCACCCATGGGGCGGATCGGGCATAGACAACGTGCCCAAGTGACATCAAAGGCAATAAAATGACCGATACAACCGACGACATTCACCCCTTATTGGCCGGCGCCCCAAAATCGCTGGAGTTCAAAAAGCTGCGCAAACGGATCGTGCAACAGGTGCGCGATTCCATCACCGAATACGGCATGGTGGAAAAAGGCGCGCGCTGGTTGGTCTGCCTGTCGGGGGGCAAGGACAGCTATACCCTGCTGGCGGTTTTGCATGAATTGAAATGGCGCGGGCTGTTGCCGGTGGATCTGTTGGCGTGCAATCTGGATCAGGGACAGCCGGGGTTCCCCGCCACGGTGCTGCCCAAATTCCTGCAGGATATGGGGGTGCCGCACCGGATTGAATATCAGGACACCTACAGCGTGGTGGTGGATAAAATCCCGCAGGGCCGGACCTATTGTTCGCTGTGTTCACGCCTGCGTCGGGGGCACCTGTATCGTATCGCCCGCGAAGAGGGCTGCAGCGCGATTGTGCTGGGCCATCACCGCGATGACATTTTGGAAACCTTCTTCATGAACCTGTTTCATGGTGGGCGATTGGCAACCATGCCGCCCAAATTGGTCAATGAAGAGGGCGATTTATTCGTCTATCGCCCGCTGGCCCATGTCGCCGAAGCCGATTGCGAAAAATTCGCAAAATCGATGAATTACCCGATTATTCCATGCGATTTATGCGGCAGTCAGGATGGGCTGTTGCGCCAGCAGGTGAAGGGCATTTTGGACGGCTGGGAAAAGAACGCGCCCGGGCGGCGGCAAATCATGTTTCGTGCCTTGATGAATGCGCGGCCATCGCATCTGCTGGACCCTAATTTATTTGATTTTGCCGGTCTGCAGCGCGGCCCGCGCGTCCAGCCGGACCCAATTATGCCAGATTTGCGCGGCGCTGCGGCGCAAGGGGCGGCGGAATAGCCGCAAAAGCCCTAAAACCCCTTGACCTTTGGGGCCGCAAACTGTTGAAGCCTTGGCAAACCATAACGACAGTAAGAGAGCCGAAATGGACGATCAGAACCGTAACCTTCTTCTTGCCACCGCACTCAGCTTTGTGGTGATCCTCGTATGGTTTATTATGTTCCCCCCGCCGGAGCCTGACCAGATGCAGGCCGATCAGGTGCAGGCGGAACAAACACTGACACCCACCGCCCCCACGGCCCAAGCGGCCGCCACCACAGCCGGCACAACTGCCGCAGCCGCGCTGGAGACACAGCGCGTTGATATTGATACGCCGCGCCTGTCTGGGTCCATCGCGCTGACTGGCGGCCGGATTGATACGCTGTCGCTGAAAGATTACCGCCAGTCATTGGACGATGGCGCCCCGATTGTTCAGATGCTGCGCCCCGTGGGCGACGGCGATGCCTATTACGCGCTGCATGGCTGGGCGCCTGGCGCAGGTGTTGCCGCCGCGGATGTGCCCGGGCCTGCAACCCCTTGGCAAGCACAAGCCGGCGCAAAGCTGACCCCAGATGCGCCGCTGACCCTGCGGTGGCGCAGCCCAGCGGGATTGGACTACACCCGTGTGATTTCGGTGGATGATGATTTCATGTTCACCATTGCGCAAAGCGTGACCAACACCACCGGCGCCCCCATTGCCCTGGCCCCCTATGGGATCCTGGCCCGCCATGGTGAACCGCAGGACCTGAAAAAATTCTTTATCCTGCATGAAGGGATTGTTGGGCTGGCGGATGATACGCTGAGCGAAGTGGATTACAAAGATCTGCGCGACATGGCCTTTGACCCCGCCGAAGGCGCCCGGGCCGAGGTTACCCGCGTGCAGCAAAATGGCTGGATCGGCTTCACCGATCATTTTTGGATGTCGACCCTGATCCCCACCCCCGGCAGCGCGTTTAAATCCGTTGTAAAATATGACGAGGCCCGCGACATTTACCAGACCGAGGCCGTTATGCCCACGCAAACGGTTGACCCGGGGCAATCCGTCACCGTGACCTCATCGCTGTTTGCTGGGGCCAAAGAATGGGACAGCATTCGTCATTACGAAAATAACCCGTCCTTGGTGGAAAGCCTGCTGTATGGATCCAAAACCGATCCAAATCGCCCACAGATCGAACGGTTCTTGGATGCGATTGATTGGGGTTGGTTCTTCTTCTTGACCAAACCCATCTTCGCCGTTTTGCATTTCCTGAACGTCACCTTTGCCGCCTGGGGCATTCCTGGGGCCATGGGTTGGGCGATCATCGGGCTGACCCTGCTGATCAAGGCGATTTTGTTCCCGCTGGCCTATAAATCCTATGCGTCTATGGCAAAGATGAAAGAGCTTCAGCCGCAGATGGAGAAGATCAAAGAACGCGCCGGTGATGACCGTATGAAGCTGCAGCAAGAGATGATGGCGCTGTATAAAAAGGAAAAGGTGAACCCCGCCGCAGGCTGTCTGCCGATCCTGATGCAAATCCCGATCTTCTTTTCACTGTATAAAGTGATTTTTGTGACGCTGGAATTGCGTCACGCGCCTTGGATTGGCTGGATCACCGATTTGTCTGCGCCCGATCCATCGTCAATTTTGAACCTGTTTGGCCTGCTGCCCTACAGCACCCCATCGCCTGACTCGTTCTTCTTTATCTTCTCGCTGGGCGTGCTGCCGATTCTGTTGGGGATTTCCATGTGGATGCAGCAAAAGCTGAACCCAGCCCCCACCGATAAAACGCAGGCGATGGTGTTTGC
>JALQTR010000020.1 GCA_023260835.1 Paracoccaceae bacterium | reverse complement strand
TATCCGAAGGCGCCTTGACCATTACCGCGGATGTTTCCGACCTTGCAGGAAATATCGCGCAGCAGGCCAGTCATGAGATTATTAAAGATACAGAAAACCCAGTTGTGACCATCACAGGCCCAACTCGAACGGTGACGTCTTCTTTCGATGTAATAATTGAATTTTCAAAAAATATTTATGGGTTTGAAATTTCGGATGTGGCGGTTGTAAATGGAACTGCCTTAAACTTAACCGGATCAGGCGCAAAATTCAGCGTTCAAATTGAACCCATGCTGGGTAAGGTTGTGCAGGTATCCGTGGCGCAGGGCGTTGTGACAAGCGCCGCTGGCAATCTGAACAAAGCATCAAATGTTTTTGAAATCCAAGCGGGTTCGGTCGCGACAGAATTTAACAAACACCGCGATGACATTCGACAGGTTTTGACAGATGATGCTGCGCGATCATTACGCAGCTTACTGGATACAAATCAGCGCATGGTCAGGGCTGCCCGCAGCCGTCTGATTTCGCGCCATACGAATAAAAGCAATTGTTCTGAAAATGCAGGTGCAAGTTCTGGCGGAACGACCCCCTGTGGTTCTGCCCTGGGACAATTGGGTGCGGTTCCGTTTGGGGTTGATGGCAGCCTCACGCTTACGTCCAATTCCATTTCAACGCTGGGTTCGTTTTTTCAAAAGTCAAAGGGGGTCAAAGATCGATTTTTCTTTAGGGATTTTGATGTTCAGTTTAACAGTACAACCGCATCAACCGCTGCTGTTTTGAATGCCCGTGTGGTTTGGGAAACCAATAAGTTAGATGAAACTGTACTTGGTTATTTTGTTGGTAGCAGGATAGAGGATGCAGCTGTCTCTGGGGCTTTCGAAGGGGATAATATCAAACTTGGCCTAGATGCGGGTGCATATGCCGTTCACAGGCTTGGTCCATTCCTTTATCTCGACGGGTTTGCATCAGTCAGCGCGGGGCGCAATGATTTAAATATGTCAAATGATGTGCTGCAGCTGCGCAGTGACTACAATGACAAAGCCCTCTCGATCGGTGCGTCAATGGGTGGGCGAATTGAAAAATCTGGATATGAACTGCGTCCTGAATTCGCGGTACATTATGGGCGCACTTGGATCGGGCGTGTTGGGTTTACTGGTCAAGCATATGGATTGACGGATGATGCTTTGCGCCTTGATGCAGATGCGGTGACCGTTGGAAACACGACATTGCGCACTGAAATTATTGTGCCGCTGGATAGGCGTACTGTGACACAAAGCCAAGCGCGATTTACGTTTACGCCAAGGATTATCTGCGAATACACCAAAACGATTAAGCAAGCACAATATTGCGGTGGCGGCGCTGAATTTGGTCTATCGAGCGCAAGCAGTGATGGGCTGAGCACCGCTGATATTAAATTCATCATGGACGCGATTGATGGTGGCAAACGATTTAATCTTCAGATCGGTGTGCAGCATAGGTTCTAGGGGCTTGCTTTATTGCGCGGCCTAAACCGGCCACCAAACAGCGTGTCCAAAAGAAGCTGCGTTTTGTCAGGTTAATTTGGATATCTGGCTCAAAGAATTGCAGAAAATGACATAAACATGTCAGGATGGATTGGCTAATTATATTTTTTGATTTTCATTCAATTTGAATACGTCATTTTTTTGTGCCATGAAGCAACGACGGCCCACGACCACTTGCGCGAAATGTGGTGATAACCCCAATGGTGACGGATGTATAAGAAAATAACGGCCCTATGGTTGGCATTTTTAATTGGAAACGTGTCTAACATGGCGGCACAGCCTTTGCTGTCCGCGGACGTCATCCCATCGTCCAAGGGGCTGTTTAAGCAATCGTTTGAAACGGTCACATTGCCCGGGGATGAACCGATGGGGTTCTGGGGCGGTGGTATGCTGTATGATATCACGCCCTCTATTTCGGTTGGGCCAGCGGTTTACGGCGCGGCCACGGGGCAGCGGGGTGGGTTTATCACTTTGGGCGTTGCGGCGGATAGCAGTTACAGGATCAGCGATCGGATCAATGCCAACGCGGGGTATTTTGTTGGCGCCGGTGGTGGGCGCGGGGGGTATACGCTGTCTGGCGGGGGGCTGATGCTGCGCGCGCATGCTGGGCTTGATTACAATATGGGCAAATTTGGGCTTTTGGGTGTTGGGGTTAGCAATTTGGATTTCCCCAATGGGCATATCAACAGCACACAGCCCTATATCAGTTATACATATCCGTTCACGACCTTGTTTGCCCGTGGATGGCAGCAGCCCAATCGCTATGCATCATCAACCCGATCAGCCGCGCCCGCGGAAAAGGAAATTTCGATCGTTATGCGCCGTTATGACATCCCGGCGCATGTGACCAAAGATAATGGTGGGGTGCAGCATCCAACGCTGCAACTGATTGGGGCCGAACTGGTCCATTATGTTGGGCAAAACGGGTTTTTAAAGCTTGAATCCGAAGGCGCATTTGGCGGCGATAGCCAAGGGTATATGCAAGTGTTGATGGGCGGCGGGTATCGGTTTGCCATTGGGAAAACCACGGCGGCCAAGCTGTCAGCGGCCACAGGTTTCGCCGGTGGCGGGGCGGTTGATACAGGCGGTGGTATCTTATTGGATGCGCAAGCATCGGTTCAGCAAAAACTGACCGATCATTTGTTTGTTGAATTGGGTGTTGGTCATGTGGCCGCACCGCAAGCCAGTTTTGAGGCCACGTCCCTGTCCGCCCGTTTGGGATACAGTTTTAACACCCCCAAGATGGATACGGATCACATCTTCTTGTCATCCCTGTCTGGGTATGAAAACAAACATTTTCGGTTTCGGATGGCGCATCAAACCTATCTGAAGGCAGACCCGAATTGGCGTAGCCATCACAATGATCTGAACATCGACAATTTGGGCGTGCAGTTTGATTATTTTCAGACGAATAATCTGTATCTAACAGGGCAGGGCATTGGGGCCTATGCGGGCGAGGCCGGCGCCTATATGACCGGTCTTATTGGTGCGGGGTATCATCAGCCATTCGCCAATGATAAATTTTACGCCGATGTTGAATTTCTGCTGGGGGCCGCAGGTGGCGGCGGCGCAGACGTAAATGGCGGCTTTGTGTGGCAAAGCAATGCCAATCTGGGATATTATCTGAACGATAAAACCAGCCTGAGTGTGGGTATCGGCCGGATGGAGGCCCCAAAGGGCAATTTTAAAGCCAATGTGATCAATTTTGGCCTTGTCTATAACTTTGATGTGTTCATGCGGTAATCGGGCTGCATTATGTGGCGCCCCCACCGGCGATAAAGCCCAAGGTGACGGCGGCCAACAGCCCATTGCCGGATAAATATCCCGCATCCCCCAGCCCCGAAACACCGCAGGCAGCCCCGCCGCCAGCATAGAGGTTATGCGCCACCGACCCGTTTGCCAGACGAACGCGGGCCAGATCATCAACGCACAGCCCGCCTTGGGTGTGGAACAAGGCGCCGGTGACTTTCACGGCACAAAAGGGTGCGGATAATGGCCCATCCCCAAAGACCCTGCCAAAGCTGTCTGGGTGACTTGGCGATCTGTCCATCACAGCGTTTTGCAGGCTGCTGGCTGGTAGGCCCAAAATCTCTGCCAGATCTGTCAGGGATTGGGCGGTTTTGATGGCGCCTTGGGCTTCGGCGCGTTTGAAATCCTCGAACTGGCGGGCAATGGCGGCGATGCGGCTGTCAAATATGGTGAAGGCGATGCCCCCGGGTTGGGCCAGAACCTGACGCGCAGCTTCGGAATAGCCCTGCGATTCATCCCAAAATCGATGGCCGTGTCTGTTCACCTGAACGCCGCCTTCGGTGATGACGGCCCAAGTGATTAAAATGCCATGCGGATGTGCCACATTGCCATGCCCCTGATAGGCACCCATGGCAGCGGTTTGCGCGCCGATGGCTTTGCCCCATAGGATCGCTTCGCCCTGATTGCCGCTGTGACCGAACCACAGGGCGTCTGTGATGTCCGGCATATTGCTGGCGACCAGATCCCGGTTGCCGCCAAAACCGCTGGTTGCCAGTATAATGCGATCTGCTCCGATGGTTTCGGTGCTGCCATCGGGCAAGATGGCGCGGATGCCATATGCCCGATCACCTTGCCAATATAAGGTCTGCGCTCGGCGCTGGGAGATGATGTCAATTCCTGCCGTATCACAGGCGGTGCGCAACCGATCGATCAGTTCTGCACCAGACCGGCTGGGCAGCCCGTGCATCCGTCGCCGGCTGTGGCCGGGATAATCAAAATCATCAACCACGGAAAACGGCAGGCCCTTATCCTGATGCAACCAATCAATGACCCTGGGTGCGGTTTGCGCCAAAAGCGCGACCAAGGCAGGGTCATTTTCCCCTTTGGCTTTGGCTTGAATATCAGCGGCGAAACGGTCTGCGCTGTCGTCAATCCCTGCGGCGTGTTGCAACGCGGTTCCGGCAGCAGGGATCAGCCCGGCGGACAGGGCGGTGGATCCCGCGGGGATTGCATCCGCTTCGATCACCAGAACCTCTTGGCCGGTTTCATGCGCGCGCAGCGCGGCGGTCAATCCACAGGCCCCGGCGCCTATGATCAGGGTTTGCACCTGCAGATCAAACTGCGCAGGCGGTGGGGCAGCCTGTGGGGCGCTACCCGTCATAGGCCTTCCCCAGATCCAGCATATCCTGCGTTCCAATCACATCATTGAGCGCATTAAAATCAAACATCCGATCCTTGAACGGGGTGTTGGATCCATTGGTGTGCAGGCTGGCGTAATAATCCTGCGCGCAGCGCGCCAATGCGCGGACGATCCCGCCCGGGAAAATGGCGATGGAAAAGCCAAGGTCCTGTAGGTCCTGCGCATCTGTTATTGGGGTGGCGCCGCCTTCAACCATATTGGCCAGTAATGGCACGCGGTCCCCAAAGGTGCGGGTGATATCCTGCATCTGCGCGCGCGTTTGCGGCGCTTCGATGAACAGCACATCGGCGCCGGCGTCAATATATCTGTTGGCGCGGTCTATCGCGCGGTCAATCCCTTCGACGGCAATCGCATCGGTACGGGCGATGATCAGCGTGTCATCGGATGCGCGCGCATCGGCCATGGCCTTGATTTTACCAGTCATTTCATCGGCGCTGATCAGGGATTTATCGGCCAGATGGCCGCAACGTTTGGGGGAAGTTTGATCCTCGATTTGCAGGGCGGCCGCGCCGGCGCGTTCATAGCTGCGCATGGTGCGCTGGGCGTTCAGGGCGTTGCCAAATCCGGTGTCGGCATCAATGATCACAGGCCGCGTGGTGCGATCAGCAATCAGCGCCATGGTATCTGCCATTTCTGATGCGGTGGTCAGGCCAATATCGGGCCGGCCCAGACGGGTGTAGGCCACGGCCGCGCCCGAGAGATACAGCGCCTCGAACCCCGCCGCATCTGCCAGCGCGGCGGTCAGCCCGTCATAGACGCCGGGGGCGACAAGAATTTGTTGCTGTTGCAGGCGTTTTTTCAGGCTCATATCAGGCGCCCCCCAACCAATTCAGCACATCCGCACAGCTGTGCTGCGCTGTGACGGTTTTCAGAGATAGCAGCGTGGCATCATGCACATCATCTGCAAAGGCGGCGCAGCCATCGGTCAGCATCACCGTTTCGACATTGCGCAGATGCGCATCGCGCAGGGTTGATGCCACCCCGCCATTGGTGACAATACCGCCGACAATCAGCTGTTCAATCCCCAAGGCCCGCATCAGATATTCCAACCGTGTCTGATAAAATGCAGAATAGGCGACTTTTTCCACCGTGAAATCCGCTGGCTGCAATTCATCCACCAGCGAATGGCCAAACCCGCCGGGGGCAAAATCGCCCTTGCCTAAAAAGGGACGCAATGCCTTCAGGTGCGGGGCAATCAGCGGGGTGCCATCTTTATCGGGCACCAACGTAAACTGTGCCGAAAAATAGCGCCCGCCCTTGGCCTGCAACGCGCGGGCAATGGGCGCAATCCGGTTCGGCAGGGCCAGAATACTGTCCGCGGTTTGTCCAGCGCGGCCATAGGCCCCTTTGGGGTGCAAAAAATCATTTTGCAAATCAATGGTCAAAAGCGCGGTGCGGGCCGGGTCCCATTGGGCCAGATTGGTCATGCGTGGCCTCCTTTATATTCAACGATTGTATTGCCAAAGCCATCGACGCGGGCTTGCAGATGCGGTTCAACCAAAACGGTGGTGTCCGCTTGGGTTAGGATCGCAGGGCCTGCGATTGTGGTGCCTGCGGGCAGGGCCAGACGATCATAAATCGCGGTATCATACCAGCCATCGGTGAAATGCACTTTGCGATGCGCGATGGGGGCGGTGCTGCCTGTGCCTGTGGGGGCCAAGCTCATCAAATCGAACTTGGGGCGGATACCGGTGATGGCGCTGCGCAGGTTCAGCACGCGCTTTACCCCGCCTGGCAGTAGGCGACCAAACGTCTGCGTATAGGCCGCGTCAAATGTGGCATCAATTTGCGCGGCTGTGATCGGGGCAATGCGGCCATTTTTCAGCGGTACATCAATTGGCACTGGAACTGTATGAGTTTGCCCAACATAGGCCATATCAAGCAAGAATGTGGCGATGCGATCTTCAAACGTGCTGCGCGCCGCATCCAGCAGGGCCATGCCCTGATCGGTGTGATCTTGCATAAAGGATTGCAGCGCGCTGGGGTCCAGTTGATTCAGCAACGCGTTTACCGTTTGCACAAAATCCTGTCGCATATCGGCGATGACACAGCCCATGGCCGATGTGACCCCAGGATAACGCGGCACAATGGCCTGACGCATCCCCACCTCGGCCATCATGGCGCCGGTGTGCAGCGCACCGCCACCGCCAAAGGGCATAAAGGCAAAGCGTTTGGGATCCAGCCCGCGTTCAATGCTGACCAGTCGGATTGCCCCGGCCATGCGCGAATTGGCGACCTTTAAAATTGCTTCGGCCGCGGATATCGTATCCAGACCCAACGGGGCGCCAACATGGGTGTCAATTGCGGCTTTGGCAGCGTCCACGTCCAAACGTTTCAATTTGCCACCGATTGGGTTGTCAGGATCAATGCGGCCCAGAACGATATTGGCGTCAGTCACTGTGGGGCGATCATTGCCCAAACCATATGCCACAGGGCCGGGGTTGCTGCCCGCGCTTTCTGGGCCAATGTTCAAAAGGCCCCCCTTATCGACCCAGGCGATGGATCCTCCGCCTGCGCCGATGGTGGTGATTTCGATCATTGGGCTGCGCACCACCATGCCAAAATCAATGGATGTCTGCGCGGCCAGCATGGATTGGCCACCATCGATCAGCGATACATCAAAGCTGGTGCCGCCCATATCGCCGGTGATAATGTTATCAAATCCCGCCGTCTGCGCGATATACCCTGCGGCGATCACACCTGCGGCTGGCCCAGACAGGGCCGTGCGAACGGGCAGGCGGCAGGCGGTGTCCACGGCCATAACGCCACCATTGGATTGCACGATCATGAATTCGCCATCAAACCCACCCTCGCGCAGCGCGGTTTCCAGCCGCCCCAAATACCCCGAGACCTCGGGCTGCAAATAGGCGTTCAACGCCGTGGTCGAAAAGCGTTCGAATTCCCGAATTTCGGGCAGAATTTCGGATGATGTAGATACATGTGGGTTGGGCCAGATCGCGCGCACGGCCTGCGCGGCCTTGGCTTCGTTTTCATTATTGGCATAGGCGTTCGCGAACAAAATGGCGACGGCGTCGCACCCCTGATCCAGCAGCGCCTGTGCCGCGCTGCGCACGGCGTCCAGATCGACGGGGGTATGGATGGATCCATCAGCCAAGGTGCGCTCTGGCACCTCTAGGCGGTCGCGGCGATCCACCACGGGTTCGAATGACCCGCGCAGACCCCATGTGCGCGGCCGGTCGCGGCGGCGCATTTCCAGCACATCGCGCAGACCCATGGTGCAGATCACACCAGTTTTGGCGCCCTTGCGTTCCAAAAGCGCGTTGGTGCCTGCTGTGGTGCCATGTACCACAACCGCAATGCGGGATAAATCGGCCACTTGCTGGCCGATCCCGTCCAAGAACCCGCCCGATTGATCGGGGCGGGTGGTTGGCACTTTGGCCACACGCGCCACGCCTGTGGCCTCGTCTAACACAAAGACATCGGTGAAGGTGCCGCCGACATCCACGCCGACCATGGTTTTTGCGATGTTTGTATCGGTCATCCTCGTGCCTTTCGCCATTTGGGCCCATATGTGTTGTCCGCGGCCTCTGCGCTGATCAGCCCGCGGGCAACATCGCGCGCCACGGCATCCGGCGCGCGATCCGCGGGTGTGCCGTAACCGCCCCCGCCGGGGGTTTGCAGCCGCACCGCCTGACCCGCGCGCAGGCGAATGCCGCGCATTTTTGATGCCAGCGGCGGCTGGTGCCACCCATCATCTTGTTCATAGGCAAAGCCATTCAGCGCGGCCTCGCCCCCACCGCAGGCGCCCTTGGGGGCAAACCGCCCGCGTTCGCCGAATAAGAACACCTCGGCGCCGTTTTCCTCGAGCACTTCAATTTCATATTCTGCACCCAATCCGCCACGATGCGTTCCCGCGCCAGCGCTGTCTGGGCGCAGCGCCCATTTGCGGAACATAACGGGATAGGCGGCTTCTAAAATTTCCATCGGTGGGATTGTGGCGGTTGAAATTGGCGCATTGCCATGGTTCAGCCCATCCCCCGTCAGCGAAGCCCCATGGCCCCCGCCATAGAAGCTGAACATCACCCAAGGTTGCCCATTTTTGCGCTTACCGGCAATCGACAGCGCGTTGATCGTGCCATAGGCATTGGCCAGCCCCATTTCGGGCGCGGCCTGCGCGAAGGCGGCAAAAACCACATCGATCATGCGCAAAATCGTTTCGGTGTAGCCGCCGGTTGGGGCGGGGAATTTCGCGGCCAGCAGGCTGCCTTCGGGAACCACTACATCAATCGGTTTCATAACGCCGGCATTGGCGGGCAGGTCGGGGAACATATGTTTGATCGCAACATAGGCCGTTGCCACAGCCGTTGGCAGGGCAATGTTCACGGGGCCTGCGCATTGATCTGCGGTGCCGCTGAAATCCAACCGCATTTGATCGTCCGCAATCTCAAGCGTCAGGTTTATCTTCAGCGGGGTGTCGTTGATGCCATCATTGTCCAGATAATCATGTGCGTGCCAGCGACCATTGGGCAGGTCCTGAATTTGCGCACGCATCAGGCTTTCAGCGCGGGTACCAAGGGCGTCCAGTGCTTCGGCCACGGTGTTGGCGCCATATTCATCCAGCAGCGCATCCATGCGCTTTACACCCAAATCTAGCGCGCCCAGCTGCCCGTTCAAATCCCCCATGGCCGATTGGGGCAGCCGCGTATTGCGCAGCAAAATGTCGATGATGTCTTGGTTGATTTGCCCAGCTCGGGCCAGTTTAACAGGGGGTAGGTTAAAGGCCTCTTGGAACACATCGGTGGCGGCGGGGTTGTAATTTCCTGGGACGGCACCGCCCAGATCATGCCAATGACCCACAGACGCCAGATAACAAAACAGCTGGCCATCCCGAAAATAGGGCCGCACCAAACGCATATCCGACAAATGTGTGCCACCAATATGCGCATCGTTGAAGATGTAGATATCGCCGTCTTGCAGATCGCCATCGCGCGCGGCCTTTTCAATCACGGCCTTCACGGCAAAGGACATAACCCCCACAAAAATCGGCAGCCCTGATTTGCCCTGCACCAGCGTATCGCCGGTTTGCGCATGATACAGGCCATGGCTGGCATCATGGGCTTCGGCGATAATGGGATTAAAGGCTGCACGAAATAAGGTGGCGTCCATTTCATCGGCAATCTGTTCCATCCGACCAGACAGGATGGACAGGGTAACGGGGTCTATTGCGGTCATGCGGCACCTTCTTTGGCTTGCGTTTCGGCCATGTCGTTCCAGACCTCTTGTTTGGTGATTTTGTCGGCTGTGACTTCGAACCGGTCAATAAAACGGATGCCGCTGAAGCTGCGCCCATCGTGGTATTCGCCCTGCAATGTGCCGCGGCAATACACAACTGTTGCATCGCCCATTGCCGATTGCATCTGGTCATACCCGTCGTATGTTTTGGTTACGAATTTATAACGTGGCTTGGCCCATTCAATCAGTTCCGCAAGGCTGTGCATCGGGCCAGAGGCAGGGAAATACATGGTGAATCCCTCGCCCAGCAGGGCCGTGGCGGTGGTCAGATCCCGTGCCTCCATCGCGGATAGATAGGATTGAACGATCCCAATCGCATCCTTTCGGGCGGGCGCAGGCGTGCGATTTTCGCCGCCACGGAAATAATTTTGCGGCGGCATGTCACGAATCACAACCGTGACAAGGTCGGGCGTGGCCGGCACCACCTGCCGAACGGCCCCTGTTATCGCCTGCGCCAATCGGGATTTCGCGTTGGCGTCATAGCCTTCGATAAGATGCACGTCGATCATTGGCATGGTGTTTTGTGCCTTTTTCCCTGTCAAATTAATCAGTATTATAAATAATACATATTTTGTATCTTTCCAGATAAATTTTTTTGTTTATTTTTGTTGTAAATTTGCTTTTCTAGAAACGCAGATTACCTGAATGCTGTAAAAATAGGAGCCAGCTTGACCAAAGATCACGCCCATATCGTGCCCCACGGGGTGAAAGCGCGCCAAGTTTATTTGGCCCTGCGTGATCAGATTTCTGGTGGGGATCTGACCGGTGGAGATTTGCTGCCGGGTGAAGAAAAGCTGGCCATGCAATTTGGTGTGTCCCGTGTGACCATCCGGCGTGCTTTGGCGGCGCTGTCCGCGGCTGGGCTGGTCGAACGGCGTGCGGGGTCGGGAACGCGAGTGGCGGCAGGGGCCGGGGCGCCTGCGCCGGCGGCTATGGATTTCACAACGCTGATGCCACAGCTGGTGCAGATGGGCCAGCAAACAACGGCGCGGCTGTTGTCCTTTGCCTATCGTGCGGCGCCGGATTTTGTGGCGCAGGCTATGCGGCTGGAAAAAGAGGCGCAGGTACAAATTGCCACGCGGGTGCGCCTGAATGATGGCGTGCCGTTTTCACATCTTACAACCTATGTGCCCGCGGCAATTGCGCAGAATTATTCGGAAAATGATTTGGCAACAACGCCGTTGTTTAAATTGTTGGAACGCAGCGGAGTGCAGATCAAGAACGCCCATCAATCGGTCAGCGCAACCCTGGCGGGGCCGGATGTGGCGGATGCATTGGGCGTGGATGTCGGGGCGGCGCTGTTGTCGTTGCGCCGCGTTGTGCGGGATGTGGACGGTCAGGGGGTGGAATATTTGTATGGCCTATACCGCCCTGATATATTCCATCTTGAAATGCCGCTGGAACGGGTTGGCGATGCTGGGGCGCGCCATTGGGAACCAGCCATTGGCCGCGGTGCTGGGGGTGGATTATGACCGCCCGCACGCTTTTGGACAAACTGTGGGATGCGCATGAAATTCTGCGGCGTGCAGATGGGATGTCCCTGCTGTGGGTGGATCGGCATTTGGTGCATGAAGGGTCGCACCACGGGTTCGCAAAGCTGGCGGCCCGGGGCTTGCCCTTGGCGGCGCCAGAATTGACCTTTGCGGTGGTTGACCATTATGCCCCGACGAAAAACCGCGATGCGATTGCTGATCCGGCCATTGCGCGGATGATTGATACGCTGCGTCAAAATGCGGCGCAACACGGCGTGCGGCTTTATGATCTGTTCGATCCACATCAGGGGATTGTGCATGTGGTTGGGCCGGAACAGGGGATCACCCTGCCGGGTCTGTTGATCAATTGTGGCGACAGCCACACATCCACGCATGGGGCCTTTGGCGCGCTGGCCTTTGGTATTGGCGCGACCGAGGTTGCGCATGTTCTGGCCACGCAAACCATTTGGCAGCGCAAGCCCAAGGCGATGCGGATTACTGTGGATGGCAGCCTGCCTTTGGGGGTCACGGCCAAAGATATTGCCTTGGCGTGGATTTCAAAATTGGGGACCGATGGCGCCCAGGGCCACGCTGTTGAATACACCGGCAGCGCCATCCGCGCCCTGTCGATGGAGGGGCGCATGACCCTGTGCAATCTGTCCATCGAGGGGGGCGCACGGTTTGGCATGATTGCCCCCGATGATGTGACGGCAGACTATGTGCAGGGCCGCCCTCTGGCGCCCAAAGGCACCGATTGGGATGCCGCCCGTGCCGACTGGGCCACGCTGCACAGCGATCGGGACGCACGGTTTGATCGTGAATTGACATTGGATGCGGCGGATATTGCGCCCACCGTGACGTGGGGCACCAGCCCTGAACAGGCCCTGCCAATCACCGCAACGATACCCAACCCAGATGATTTGGACCCGGCCAAAGCCAAAGCCGCGGCCGAGGCATTGGATTACATGGGCCTGCGCCCCGGCACCCCGATCGAAGGCACAGCCGTTGATCAAGTGTTCATCGGGTCCTGCACCAATGGCCGGATCGAGGATCTGCGCGCCGCCGCCGCCGTTTTGCGCGGGCGGCGCGCCAAAGTGCCGGGGCTGATTTCCCCTGGTTCGGCGCAAATCAAGGCCCAAGCCGAGGCGGAAGGTCTGGACCGCGTTTTCACCGATGCGGGTCTTGATTGGGCCGCAGCGGGCTGTTCGATGTGCGTCGGCATGAATGGCGATTTGGTGGCCGAGGGCAAACGCTGCGCATCGTCCACCAACCGTAATTTTCGTGGGCGGCAGGGCCGCGGGGCTCGCACCCATTTAATGAGCCCCGCAATGGTCGCGGCGGCTGCCGTCACTGGCTGTTTGACTGATTTGCGTAAATTATCGGGGGGGATGGGCTGATGGCGGGTTGGACCACGCATCAGGGCCAAGCGGTGCTTTTGCCCCTGGCCAATATCGACACCGATCAGCTGATCCCGGCGCGGTTTATGTCGACCCCGCGCAGCGCTGGGTATGGCGATTATCTGCTGTATGATCTGCGCCGCGATGCGGGTGGTGCATTGCGGCCTGATTTCCCGCTGAACGGCACACCGCAAGCGTCTGTATTGGTGACGCGGCGTGGCTTTGGCAGCGGATCATCACGCGAAGCGGCGGTTTATGCGTTGATCGACGCCGGTATACGTGCCGTCATCGCGCCCAGCTTTGGTGATATTTTCGCATCTAACGCGGTCAATAACGGCCTGCTGCCAGCGCGTGTGGACGCACAAACCCATGCCACGATTGAGGGTGCATTACAGGCCGGTGCCGCAGATATATCCGTATCATTGCAGGATAAATCATTGCGCATGGGTGATTTGGTTCTGCCATTCCAGCTGGATGATGCTTGGGCGCTGAAATTGCAAAACGGCTGGGATGATATTGATCTGACGCAGCACCATAAAACCGACATAGACGGCTTTGCCCGTCAACGACATCAAACCGCGCCTTGGGCTTGGCCCGCGGCGATGGATTGACGCGCGCCTGAATTGGCGCAAACCTGTTGCCCTGATCAGGGCAGCACCAAACCCGGGGCAACGACCCCAATTATTGGAGGATGAAGTGATGAAGATGAAATTACTGGGAAGTTTGCTGGCCGGGGCAACCATGCTGGCAACGGCCATCAACGCAGAAGAACGCATTTCTGCCGTGCATGCCTTCCCTGCCACGCTGATCTATACCAAAAGCTTCCTCAGCTTTGTGGATAAGGTAAACGAGGCTGGCAAAGGCGTGATCCAAATCGACGTGCGCGGCGGGCCAGAGGCCATCGGCATGTTCCAACAGCCCGACGCAGTGCGCGATGGGATTGTCGATATGGTCTATACCCCTGGTTCCTTCTATGGCGGTGCGCTGCCTGAAAAGGATGCAATGGTGGCATCGAACCTGACAGCCGTGGAAACCCGCGCCAATGGCGGCATCGCGCTGATCGATCAGATCCATCAGGAAAAAATGGGCCTGAAGTATCTGGGCTGGTTTGACAGTGGCGTGTGCTACAACTTGTGGACCCGGGATGAACCGAAATTCGATGCCAATGGCAACCTCGAGGTGGATGGCCTAAAGCTGCGCGGGAACAACGTTTATAACGCGTTCTTCACCAATTATCTGGGGGCGCAGGTCATCGATTTGCCAACGGGTGAGGTATATTCCGCCCTGCAGCGCGGTGTTGTGGATGCAACCGGTTGGACACAGATTGGTCTGATCGATCTGAAATGGAATGAATTCCTGAACTATCGCATTGAACCATGCTTCTTCTCGACCGATTTGGGCGTGATTGTGAACAATGATCGCTGGAATTCCTTGTCAGATGCAGCAAAGAAAATCCTGCAGGATGTGGCCATTCAGCACGAAAAAGACAGTGTTGCGGCCCTGCGCACCAAACGCGATCAGGATTTCGCAGCGTTGGAAGCGGCAGGTATGAAGGTTGTGTCGCTAGAGGGGCAGGCCAAAGCGAATTACCTGGCCGCAGCGCGTGAAAAAACATGGGAGCGTATGCGCGATGTGATGTCCGGCCAACCCGGTGGCACCGCAAATTACGATCGCTTGATCGAGCTGTTCTATGATTTTGACGCAGCAAAATAACCATTTGGCCCGTCCCGACCCATTGGGGCGGGCCTAATTTTCAAAGGGGGCAGATCATGCTGTCACGCGGGTATGGGGTTTTGCTGTATGGAATGGCTGTCATTGCCGGCCTGACCTTGGTTTGGTTGATGATTTCCGTCACCTTATCCGTGGTGATGCGCAATCTTGGGGTGCAACCTTTTGCGTGGCTGTTTACATCGGCCGAATATGGTTTGCTTTACATGACTATGCTGGGCGCGCCCTGGTTGGTACGCGAAAAGGGCCACGTACATATCGAATTGTTAACTGCCGCTTTGCCCGAAGGGCCGCGCCGCATATTGTCCCGCCTTGTTGCGGTATTATGTGTTGTGGTCTGTGCGGGGCTGGCGATTAAAGGCGCCGAATTGGTGCAGACGAATATCGCGCGTGGGGATTTTGACACCCGCGCCTATTATTTCCCCCGCTGGCTTTTGACGATCGCCTTTCCCCTGTCCTTTGGGATGATGGCGATTGAATTTGCGCGCTTTGTTTTTGGCGACGATCTGATGCACAGCGGCGATGCAGGGATACATGAATGATGGAATGGTTCGAGGCGCTGGCCCTGCTGTTGGGCACGATCGTTGTTTTGATGGCCGTGGGTATGCCCATTGCTGTGGCGTTTTTGGCCGCCAATATTGTGGGGGCTTGGGTGTTCATGGGCGGCGAACGTGGTGTGATGCAGCTGCTGAACAACGGCCTTGGCGCGCTGACGAAATATGCGTTGATGCCAATCCCGCTGTTTCTGCTGATGGGTGAAATTTTCTTTCACACCGGTTTGGGCGGGCGGATGTTTACGGCGATTGATAAACTGCTGGGGCGATTGCCGGGGCGGCTGTCATATGTGACGGTGATGGGCGGCACGGCCTTTTCCACATTATCGGGGTCTTCCATGGGATCTACTGCCCTGCTGGGGTCACTGATGGTGCCAGAGATGATTAAACGAGGTTATAAACCGCATATGAGCATCGGCCCCATTTTGGGCACTGGTGGTTTGGCCATCATCATCCCGCCATCGGCGCTGGCGGTTTTGTTGGCCACTTTGGCGCAAATTGATGTGGCGGCCTTGCTGATTTCGGGCGTTATCCCGGGTCTGATCTTGGCCGGATTTTATATTGCGACGATTTACATTCAAACACGAATTGATCCAACATCCGCCCCCGCATACGAGGTTGAACGCCTCAGCTGGGCGCAGCGTTTGTCATTATTGATGCGCGAAGTGGTCCCGATGGTGGGTGTGATGGTGGTGATCATCATTTTGATGATCCAAGGGTTTGTCACCCCATCCGAAGCGGCGGCCTTTGGCGCGCTGGGCGTTTTGCTGTTGGCGGCGGTATTTCGGTGCCTGACGTGGCAGGCGATGAAAAAATCTGTGATAGGCGCGTTGCGTGTTACATTGATGGCCTATTTGATTGTTTTTGGATCTGCGACGTTCAGTCAATTGCTGGCGTTTTCGGGCGCATCACGGGGATTGGTGAATTGGGCGATCAGCTTTGATTTGGCGCCATTGGCGATGCTGATTGTGATGTTTGCTGTCTTGCTGCTGCTGGGGATGTTCATGGAACAAATATCCATCATGCTGCTGACCGTGCCGATCTTTTTCCCGCTGGCAAACAGTCTGGGGTTTGATCCGATTTGGTTTGCCCTGATTATGCTGCTGTCGCTAGAGATCAGCTTTACCACACCGCCCTTCGGGTTGCTTCTCTTCGTGATGAAGGGCGTGGCCCCGCAGGGGACAACGATGCGTGATATCTATGTGTCGGCATTTCCGTATATTTTCTGCTCGTTGTTGTTGGTGGCGCTGTTGATTGCTTTCCCCAGTTTGGCGTTGTGGTTGCCATCACTGTAATTGCCGCCGGCGGGGCCATGGCGTCCCCACCGGCTTTAGGGATCGCATCACATACGGATTGATGCCAAACCGTCGCTGTCTTGTGCGCTGCTGCATATGCTGGACAGCTTGCGCGGCTGTTCATAGGGCCATGGCGTGCCGCGATGCATCACGGCGCGTTGATCCCACATGATCACATCCCCTACGGCCCATTTATGCGAATAAACAAACTCTGGCTGGGTGCAAAAATCGATTAATTCCGTCAACAGCGCCTCGCTTTCACCCTCGTTATAGCCATCGACCTTGAAGGCGTGACTGGCTAGATACAGGGCTTCATGGCCGTTCACTGGGTTAGTCCAGATCGCATTCCAATGCTGATCGGGCCATTTGTGAAACATGGGCAGTTTCGACAGCTCTTGTGATATTTTTTTGCGCGAATGGCTGTAGCGATGCCAAATCCCGCGCCCTTTGATTTTGGCGCGCAGTTCATTGGGCATATTGGCCCAGGCCGCCCGGGTTGATGCCAATTCAGTTGCCCCGCCTGATGTGGGGATAATCCGCGCGGTGATGATATTGACCAATGCAGGCGTGGGCAGAAAAGTGCTGTCTGAATGCCACAGGAAATTGGATTTCAGATTCAGTGTATGCAGATCCATTTCAGCCGATGTGGTGCCATCTTCGCGCAGGTTTGACACTTGTGGCACTTTAAAGGCCTCGCCTGGTTTGCGCTCATCAGCCATGCGATCCTCGATCGGGCCGAAAAAGCCGTTCAGGCGGATATGCGTTTCATCCGTGATATTTTGTTCGGGAAACACAAGGGCGGAATGGGCTTCAAACAACGCGCGGATAATCGCAAAATCATCTGCGGTTTTCACGTCGTTTAAATCGATACCTGTGACCGTCACACCAAAATGATCATTGATTGGACCGGTCTTTATGGTTTGGGGGGTAATTGGCATATCTTCATCCTTTGCATCAGATTTATGGATGGTGCATGGGAATATGATCAAAATAAACTTCATTAATGTGTATGATTTGCATACACTGGCTGTATGAAGCAGCGTTTTGCAAAATTGCAGTCCATTATGATCCCCCTGCGTGTGTTCGAAGCGGCCGCGCGGCATGGCAGTTTCACCCGCGCGGGGGAAGAGTTGCGCCTGAGCCAGCCCAGCGTCAGCCGCCATATCGCCACGCTGGAACAAGCATTGGGCGCGGCCTTGTTCACGCGCAACCACAACAAACTGTCCCTAACGCCGGATGGCCAGCGTTTGGCCGGCGCGGTTGATCGTGGGTTTTCAGACATATTACAAACCATTGAACTGATCAGCACCTCCGCGCCGCGGCGGGGGGTCGTTCTGGCCTGCACGCAAACATTTGCTCATGGTTGGTTGCTGCCACGGTTCAGCGGGTTGCGGCGCGTTTTGGGGGATGTGCCGATCAATTTGAATGTGTCCTATTGGTTGAAAGACATCAATCTGAACGATGTTGATATGGTGATCGGGTGGCGCGCCGATGGGGAAACGGATTGGCCAAAGCAGCCGCTTTTTGCCGCGCAGGTCTATCCCGTTGCATCGCCGGAATTCGCGGCAGGGCTGACAGGGGGTCACCTTACCCCAGATCAGCTACTGCGGGCGCCATTATTACAATATGATATGCCCGTTGGGGCGCATGTTTTTTGGCCTGAATGGTTTGCCCATTTTGGCCTGCGTTACACCCCGCCCACGGATGGTTATTTGCATTCAAATTATCAATTCATGCTGCAGGCGGCGATTGATGGGGATGGTGTGGCGCTGGGCTGGCATCATTTGGTGGCGGATGATATCCGCGCCGGCCGTTTGATGCAGGTTGGGCCCGCCTTTGCCCCGCAATCATCTGTTTATTCAATCGAATATAAGCCCGATCTGGCCGATCACCCCGATGTGAAACGCGTTCTGAATTGGTTCGCGGATGAGGCAGCGCGCCTGCCGCGGATATCCATGTGATCAGGCTTTGGCCTCGATGTCTTCGGGGCTTAGGTTTTGAACCTTGGGCCAGACGCGGGATTTTCCGGGGTTCAGCAACCCCTTTGGATCCATCCGTTTTTTCCACGCCAAATGGCGATAATCCGCGCTTTTTAAACCGCCGCCTTCGACAAAATAACAATGTGCGTCATAAACGGGGAAACCGCCGGCTTCATAGGTGGCATCAATTTCGCGCAGGCGGGCCGAATTGGTGAACCATATAATGGGCAGCTCAAAGGCGACCACCTGTCCGTTTAGACGGGCAAATTCGTGATGTTGCCACAGATCATCGCCCTGTAATGCACCCATTGCCGCCACGCGGGCCGCATCGGATGCATCGGGAACCCCCACCTGTTGATAGGTTGCGGTCCGATCTGCCTTCAGCACCTGAAGGGTTGTGTGATTATAGGCAAATTCAAATACATGAGGCAGGTTATTGGACCTGCGCTGCGCATCGGTCATGCATAAATCCACATGCCCGCCATGGTCGTGCATCAGGGTGCGAAATGCGGCGACATCCTCTTGTGGGACAAGGGCCACCAACAGATCTTTGTCCGGCCGAATATGTCCCTTTAGGCGCGGAAAATAATCGGCAATGCGCGCATCCAGCGTTGAACATAATTTGCGCCCGATGCTGTCTGATGATGCCAGCGCGTATCCCGCGGCATAACAGGCATGATAGGTGTCAAAGCTGGCCATGCAACCCACCCAATCACGCGTGGGCACAGTGCGCAGTGTTATTTCCGTTATGGCGCCGTTCAGGCCCCAGGCGTGGTGCAGTTGCAGGGCGTCTTCGGCATCAAAGGTATGCTCTTTCGGGGTGCTGTCCACGGATAGGGCCTTCAGCTGGATGATGTTTCCCTTTTCGCGCAAAGCGCCATTTGAAATGGACCCAATTCCGGCGCTGCCGCCGGCGATAAATCCGCCGATTGTGGCGATGTCTTGGGTGGATGGAAACATGGCCATTTCCCAGCCATGGGGCAAAAGCGCCTTGTTAATATCCGCCATCAGCGCGCCGGCTTCGACACGGACAAACCCGTCCCCAATTTCCAAAATGCGATTCATGCCGGTGGTTTCGATGATCAGACCACCCTGCAGCGGGACCGCTTGGCCGTAATTGCCCGTGCCGCCACCGCGCAAAACAACTGGCAGATCATGCGCATAGGCGATGGCCAAACAATGCGCCAACTCCGCGCGCGATTTTGGCTGTGCGACCAGATCCCCAAAACAGCGCTTCAGCTGTTCGTTTAAAATGGGCGAATACCAGAAAAAATCGCGGGATCGCTTTTTCACCAAAACGGGTTCATCAATCACCGCAACGGGCGCCAGCTTTGCGGCGATGGCGGCCCAATCTATGGCGGATTCAGGGGTCGTCTGTGACATGAGTATGCTTTCAAGGGTGTGGTTTGCGGTGATCAAATCGGGAAAATTCAGCCAGAAATTTGGCAAAATTGCGACCTGCGCTGTCCAGCAATTGGTGGCCCTTTTGGGCGGTGGCCGCTGCGGCATTGCCGCAGGCGCCCGATGGGTTCAGATCCTGCGCCAACCATCCGGGGGACGCGGCTTGGCCGGTCAGGCCGATTTGGGGAAAATCATGCGCCCAACTGTCCATTGCAGGGCGAAAATTTTCGGCGTGATCCATGTTCACCAATTCGGGGTGCAGGGCCAACATGGCCGAGGTTTCACTGTCGCCCGCATGAATATCCACCGCGTAATCCTGCGGATCAAACAGCCCCTGCCAATCGGCAAACCCGCCCCATGAACAGCTGACAACAATCAGGCCGTGCTGTCGGCGCAAATTGCGCGCAGCAATCTGCAACAGGGCCGAATTGCCCCCATGGCCGTTGAAAAACACCAACCGCTGCACACCTGCACGCACGATTGAGGCCCCGATATCACGGATCACGGCCAGTAATGTTTCGGCGCCTAATGCCAAACTGCCGGGGAAATCTGTGTGCTCATCGCTTTTGGTGATGTGCAATGTCGGCAGGACCAACACCGATTGATCAGGTGCTAGGGCGCCCAACATACGTGTCGTAACCGCGTCGATTAAATCGCTGTCAACGCTGAATGGCAAATGCGGGCCATGTTGTTCGGTTGCCCCCAATGGCAGCACAGCAATTGTATCCGTAGATAAGGCCTGCATCGTTTGGCGCGACATCTGCGCCCAATATCCCTGCGCCATCATATCCGCTGTCCGGTTTTTTTGAAGATATCACAGAACACAAATCATCCCCCCGCGTTCATCAGGATTGTTTGTGGCCCTTACAGTCATCTGTGCCAGAGAGTGATCAATTCTTGCCAGAATCAAAACCAGCTGGCAAGCCCAAGCAACAGGAAAGGAGACCCCATGAAGGCCTTAAATCCAAATGCGCTGCATCCCCCTTTTGGCGCCTATTCCCACGGAACAGAAATTCCTGAAGGGATGCGCATGATCCGCACATCCGGCCAGCTGGCGATCACGCCGGATGGGCAGGTGCCGTCCGGTGCCTATGATCAGGCGCGCCTGTGTTTTGATAACATCCGCCATATTTTGGCCGAAGGTGGCATGGGTCCGGCGGATACGGCGCATATTTCGGCCTATGTGACGGATCGTGCTTTTATGGCTGATTATATGCGTGCTCGGGATGAATTCATCGGCGATCAGGCGCGGCTGCCCAGTTCAACGCTGTTGATTGTGTCGGGGTTCACGCGCCCTGACTTCAAGGTCGAGATTGAACTTTGGGCCGCGCAACCTGTGGACTAGGGTCCAGGCGTAAATCAGCACCCCCTGTCAGGGGTGCTGAATATGTGCATCAGGTTTTTGGGTTACGCGCAATTGCGATGATTTCAATGCGCATTCCAGGACGAGCAAGCGCAGCAATGCCGCAGGTGGCGCGCGCCGGTGGGTTGGATTGATCCACCCAAGCGTCCCAAACGGCGTTCATACCGGGGAAATCGGCCATATCGGTCAGCCAAATTTGGCAGGACAACAAATCAGATTTCGACCCGCCCAGACGCGCCATCAGCGCATCGATTTCGGCCAGGACTTCCTGGGTTTGCTGGGTGATGTCCCCATCCAGATTTTCTGGGACTTGGCCAGCCAGATACACGGTGTCACCATTGATGACGGCCTCGCTCATGCGGGGGCCAGCGTCAAGACGCGTTACGGTCATGTTATATTCCTTTAATCATTGTCAGAAGTGCCTGCCCCTGCGCCACTTTGGCGTGAGCTTTCGGTGGCCGGGACATAGGTTCGCGCGCCAAGCGCGTCAAGCGCTGCGATTGCGGATGGGTCCACCACAGCGAATTGGGGTTTGTGATCTGGTTGCGCCGTTATGGCCGCGGCGGTGATCTGCACTGTGGCACAGTCTAAACCTGTTAAAGCGCACAGATCATCTGCAGCCCCTATGATGGCCTGCGCAGTCACAGACAGCCGGATGTCGTTGCACAAAAGGTCGAATTGGCACCCCATCAGATCGGCGGCCATTGCCAAAAATGGGATGATCATCACCGGTTGGCGCAGATTTGTGATGCGGCTGGGCAGGGCATTCAGCCCCGCATAATCGACCAAAGCAGCGCCTGTGTGGATCGGGCAAATTGGGGTTTGCCCACCCCAGTTATCATCGCCGCAAATGGGTGCGGGGCTTGGTGCGCTGCTGATTGCCTTCACCAATGCCGAGGCGGCATTAATGCCGCGGATGTACATCCAGCCGGCGGCTTTGCCGGCCTCTTCCGCAAGGCCCCAATCCAAACCGGCCCCACGTGCCGCCTTGCCGCAAAGGGTTTCAAATTCTGTTTGGCTGAATGCGGAATTATGGTTCATATCGCGCCCCCAGCGGTGATTTCAAACGGATAGGACATGCCGCTGAACAGGCTGATGCGCACCCATTTGTCAGACCGCGGGTCAAACCGCGTCGCCCCAAAGAAAGCCAATTTACAGCGCATCAGATCAATCGGCAGCATATCATGGGCGATCAGATTGTCCCTGACCTCGGCGAAGGGGTATTTGGGCGCGGCTTGGGCGCGGCGCACCATCAGGCGGTGCTGCGGATGGGCCAACAAAAGGGCCGCAACGGGGGCTGTGTCATCCCAGGCCGCCAATGCATCATACAGTTTGCGGGCCAAATGCGCGATGGCAAGCGGTTGTTCCAATTCGGCGCCGTCCTCCAAAAACCGTTCGCCGAGCCGTGGCTCCAGCTTTTCTTCAGAAACGTACCAAAACCGCGCCATTTGCCCGGGGTCGTTGAAATCGATCTTCAACGCCCAATCGTAATGGGTTTGCAATATGTGTCGCAGATCGGCGATGGGCATCGCGCCATTGATGCGAAAGGCTTTGGCCTCGTCTGCGTTCATGCATTCGGCCAACCCGTCGATCAGGTCCCCATGGGGTTCCAGCATGATGGACAGCAATGCCTCTTGCCCTTCGATCGACAGATGATCCTGCCCCCACAGCCATAATGCGTTCCATGGCATTTGACCCGCCGGCCATTGGGTCAGATGGGTTTCGATGGCAGCCAGATCCTGGCGTAAATCGGCCAGTTTGGCGATTTGGATGGGATGATCCGATTGCCAATGGGCGGCATTTTCCTGTGCTGCTGCCAATGTATTTTTCAGCGTGACACCCTGATCCGCAGTTACCCCGGGCAGGGCGCGGACGCGGGCCAATGCCTCTTCGCGGGCGAAAATCCAATTGTTGATCAATGTGGGGTGGCGGACCAAAAAGGGGGCCATGCCCAAACCGGTGGAATTGCCAACACCCAGGCGGCGGGCGATGCCCGGATCCAGCTGCGCCGCCTGCGCGCCGCCCTTATGTGCGGCCAGATGGTTGACCAGATCCATGATGAACCATCGTGTCAGCCAGACCGACAGCATTTCAGCCTGAAACGGCGCGGATAATTCTGCGCGATCTGCGATCAATGCGCGGTCGGCGGCGCCAAATTTTCCCGATCCATAGACGGCTGTGGTGCGCATCAGGTATCCAACCGCGTCGATCTGATCCATATCGGGTTGCTGCCCTTTGGATAAACGGTCAACCACGTGATTGAACAGGCGCACAGACCGGTTGGCGCGGCTCAGTGATAATTCCTTTGCGCTGATGCGTCCGGCCTCTTGCAAGGGGACATTGGCGGCCAAACGGTCCAGATCGGTGGGTGTTGGTTCACCATCAAACAGGGTGAAGGTGGCATCCCAAGCGGTGGCAATGACCCGATCGGATCGGGCCTCATCTGGTAGATCATGGGCAAAGGCCACCAAAGAATAGCTGCGCTGCGGCCCCTTGGCGCGGTATACGGCGCGGCCCACGCCGCGGGCATCCATTTGCCAATGCGTGCGAGTGAATTCCCACCCTTCTTGCGCGACACGGCGCAGCAAAACGCGAAGAAATGACAGACGCATCGGATGGGCGCTGCCCATGCGGGCCAAACGCATCACCTGGTCAGGTGATCTGTGCAACGGTCCAAGTGGAGTGTCGGAGCGATGGACGGCATCGGTCATATCAATACCTTTTGCAAAGTTCAGATTAGCAAAGTTGGGGCGGCGCAACCGCCGCCCCATTATACATAGGGTCAGCGACGACCCAAAGCCAATGTAATACGCAGCGCATCCCAAAGTGACGGCAACAGCACCAGCGATACAGGCACAGCCGTTACCACAATGAAGCTTTGCAATTTGCCAACACCGCCGCTGCCTGTGGCGATCAGGATCAGTGCCATCACGGCCATGGCGGCCCCCCAAAAGGCGCGCAATGCGGTGGATGGGTTGTCATCTGACATGGCTGTGGCGATGACGAAGCTCATGGAGTCGGATGTGGTTGCGACAAAGATCATGGTCAGAACTAAAAACAGCAGGGACAGGATGAATCCCATTGGCATGGCTTGGGTGATCGCCAGCAGCCCTGCGGGCAGGTTGAACCCTTCGAATGGGCCGGAAATCACGCCAGCGGTGGCCTGTTCCAATGCAATCCCGCTGCCACCGATAATGGTGAACCAGAAATTGGTGATGATCGGCGCGATCACCGCCAACAGGATGATGATCGATCGGATCGACCGCCCACGGCTGATTTTTGCAATAAAGATCGCCATCAACGGACCGTAGCCCAAGAACCAGCCCCAAAAGAACACGGTCCACCAACCCAGCCAGCCGGGTTCGCCAAACAGGCCCGCATCACCGCGGAACATAGCCATGCCAAAGAAATTGGACAAATAGGTTCCCATACCGCCGAAAAAGCCCGACAAGATCGATGCGGTTGGGCCAAAGACCAGCATAAACGCCATCAGGGCAAAGGCCAAAACCACGTTGAATTTGGACAGCAGCTGAATGCCTTTGTTCAGGCCTGAAATGGCCGAAACAATGTAAATACCGGCCAAGCCAAGGATCATGACGGCTTGGGTTGCAAATGTGTCAGGGATGCCAAACAAAGCGTTCAGACCATAAGACATTTGCAGGCCCAAAAATCCAATCGGACCAACAGTGCCGGCAACAACGGCAATAATGCAGGACGCATCGGCAATCAGACCGATTGGGCCATTGATTGCCCGATCCTTGAACACGGGATACAGCAGTGTGCGCGGGGCCAGTGGCAGGCCCTTTTCATAATGGTAATGCATCAGCATGACGGTGGTCAGCGCACCCAAAATGGCCCAGGCCAGAAAGCCCCAGTGCAAATAGGCCTGCGCCAGTGCGGCATGGGCGCGGGAGGTTTCATCGCCGGATAAATCGCCAAACAAAGGCGGGGTCCACAGATAATGGGCTATCGGTTCGCCCGCGGCCCAAAACACACCGCCGCCTGCCAGCAGGGTACACATGATCATGGACCCCCACTGGAAATTGGAAAATTCAGGTGCCGTTAATCCGCCTAAAACAGCGCGGCCACCTGGCAGGACACACAGCACCAGACCGATCAAGAATGTGGCCAGCAACAGGACCTGCCAGTAAAGGCCAAAATATTTCGCAGACCAAGCAAACCCTGCATCGACCAAGCCTGACAACATGTCCAAATCAATCATAGCCAGAAGACAAAACAGCGCAATAAACCCCGCTGTGATTGCAAATAGGGGTCTGTCGACCCGACCCAGCAGGCCGGCTGCTGGTTTGGTTTGTGACGTATCGCTCATTTTATGTTCCTCCCATGAACGATGATTGCAAATAAAGCGAGGCTTTTGGCCCTGCGCTTGGGGTTAGAGCTGGCGATCTGCCGGCCCGAAACTGGTTTCATAAAAGCGGTGCCAATTGCCGCCCATAACGCCGTCGATGTCAGCGGCATTCATGCCGGCGGCGCGCAGGCCGTCGCGGATGCGGCCGAAATGGCGGTTGTCTTGGAACCAATCGGGCATTGGCGGGAAGCCGGGGTTTGATGCGCTGCCTTCGCCGTAATCGATGGTTTTACTCCAGCGGCCAACGCGCATCCATTCCACGATGCTGTCGGGTTGATCTTGGCACAGGTCGGTGCCGATCCCGATATGCTCTGGTCCCATCAGATCAGCTGTGCGCATGATCATCTGGCAAAAGCTGTCCAATGTGCAATCCGGCCCGCCCTGCAGGTGATGCGGATAGATTGAAAAGCCCAGCATCCCGCCGCTTTGACCCAGGGCGCGCAGGATATCATCCGATTTATTGCGCAGCGCGGGATGCCAGCTGGCGGGATTGGCATGGGTGATCGCGATGGGGCGAGTGGAATGTTCGATCGCATCCAGCGTAGAGCGGGGGGCAGAATGGCTCATGTCCACCACAAGCCCCACGCGGTTCATTTCGCTGACCACTTGGCGGCCCATGCGGGTTAATCCGCTGTCCTCGGCCTCGTAACAGCCGCTGGCCAGCAGGGATTGGTTGTTATAGGTCAGCTGCATAAACCGCAGGCCCAAGGTGTGCAGGATTTCAATCAGACCGATGTCATCTTCCATGCAGGATGGATTTTGTGATCCAAAGAAGATCGCGGTGCGCCCTTCGGTGCGGGCGCGTGTGATATCGGCGGCGGTGCGGCCCTGAAAGATCAGATCGGGGTATTGTTCAAACCAACGGTTCCATTTTTCAATGTTCAGCACCGTTTCGCGGAATGTTTCGTGATAGGTGATGGTCACATGCACCGCATCAACCCCGCCTTCGCGCATTTGGCGAAAGATTTTTTCTGACCAATTGGCGTATTGCAGCCCGTCAACCAGCAGCGCAGCCATTATTCTGGCTCCCCTGCATGGACATAGGCGGTTTTGACCGTGGTGTAGAATTCCGCAGCATAGCTGCCCTGTTCACGCGGGCCAAAGCTGGACGCGCCGCGCCCGCCAAATGGCACATGGTAATCGGTACCAGCGGTGGGCAGGTTCACCATCACGCAGCCGGCGCGCATATTGGCGCGAAAATGGCTGGCGCGGGCCAGGTTGCGGGTCATAATTCCGGCGGTCAGGCCAAATTCGCTGTCATTGGCGATGGACAGGGCCTCGGCATAGCTGCCGGCGCGCATCACGCAGGTGATCGGGGCGAACATTTCTTCGCGGTTGATGCGCATATCATTACGCGTGCCGGCAAATACGGCGGGGGCCATGAAATAGCCATCGGTGGCCATGTCCAGACGCGTGCCGCCGCACAGCAATTCGGCGCCTTCGGATTGACCAATTTGGATATACTCCAGATTTTGCGCCAGCTGCGGCGCGCTGACCACGGGGCCAATCTGTGTGCCATCCGCCAGCGCATGGCCGACCTTCAGCGCCTGCGCCGCGGCCACCAATTTGTCCACAAAAGCGTCATGGATTTTATCATGCACAATCAGGCGGCTGGCAGCGGTGCATTTTTGCCCAGTGCCACCAAAGGCTGCGCCCGCGGCGTGGGCGACGGCCAAATCCAGATCGCAATCATCCATGATGATCATTGGATTTTTCGATCCCATTTCCATCTGCACTTTGGTCATATTGGCCACTGCGGCGGCGGCAATGCCGCGGCCCACTGGCACGGACCCGGTGAAGCTGATCGCATCCACCTTATGGCTTTCGACTAGGGCCTGCCCCACGGCGCGCCCTGCGCCGCTGACCAGATTGAACAGCCCCGCAGGAATATCCTGTTTGGCGATGATTTCGGCCATCATAATGGCGCTGGCAGGGGTGGCATTTGCGGGTTTCCACACCACAGCATTGCCATAGGCCAGCGCGGGCGCGATTTTCCACGCAGGCGTTGCCACGGGGAAATTCCACGGGCTGATAATCGCCACCACGCCCACGGGTTCACGGCGTACATCTATTTCGATCCCCGGCCGCACGCTTTGGGCCAAATCGCCATGGCCGCGCAGGGCCTCGGCTGCCGAATAGGTGAAGAATTGGCCTGCGCGGTATACCTCGCCCACGCCCTCGGCGCGGGGCTTGCCCTCTTCGCGGGCAATCATTTCGCCGATTTCGGTGCTGCGCGCCATCAATTCGGTGCCAATGGCCATCAGCACATCATGGCGTTTTTGAATGCCAGCCCCCCACCACAGCGGCTGCGCCGCGCGCGCCGCATCCAATGCGTCGTTCAGCTGTTCGGTGCTGGCTTGGGCAAAATGGCCAATCACATCAGTTAAATCAGACGGGTTGCGGTTTTCCACGGTGCTGATGCCATCTTGCCAACGGCCATTAATATATAGTTTCGTTTGCATCGTGTGCCCCCTGTCTGAATGTTTTCATTGCGGTCTTGGCAGAGGATAAAATTTCAGGCAATCTGGAAATTCTTAAGTTTTATTCAGGAAATCTGAAATGGCGATCAAGTTGGAAATGTTGCGGGTGTTTCAAACCGTGGCAGAGCAGGGGGCGCTGTCCTTGGCGGCGGCAAAATTGGGACGCACCCCATCGGCTGTGTCAATGATGCTGTCGCAGCTCGAGGATCATATCGGGGATCGCCTGTTCGAAACTGACCGTAAGAACCGGCTTACCCCTTTGGGCCGCCTGATACTGGAAGAAAGCCGCCGCGCCAATGATGCCTTTATCCGCAGTCTGGATGCGATCGAACGCCATGCCACATCTGTCGCCGGAACAATCCGCATTGCGGCGGTTCCATCGGCCACCGTGACATTACTGCCGCGTGTGGTGGCCCGGTTTCGCCAAGATCATCCAGATGTGCGGCTGGATATCAGCGATGTGGACAGCGCATCGGTCCGCCGTCGTATTCAATTTGACGAGGCCGATATCGGCATCATATCCGCCCCCGTGGGGGATCAACCCGAAGGCCAAGTGATCCTGAGCGATCATATGGGCATTATCTGCCATAAAGATGGCCCCATTGCGCGGCATTGTGCTGATGACACCTGCCCAGATTGGGATGTTTTGCAGCTGGAGCCGTTCATCGCCAATTCCCTGTGTGCGCTGGTCGATCACCCCTTTGTGCAGGATCAGCTGGTCAAAGGCACATTGGCTGCACAAAATACAACGGCCCTTTTGGCCTTTGTGCGTGCGGGGATTGGTGCAACGATCTTGCCCAAAACCGCGCTGATTTCGGATCCTGATATTCGCTTTATCGTGCCACACGGCCAATCATTTCAGCGGCATCTGATTAAAATTCAATCCCCAGATCGCAAGCTCAGCCCCGTTGCGCAGCGGTTCATGGATCAATTGGGCCGGGATGCGGCGCCATAGGGGCTGGCCCTAATTAATTTTATTGCCTGGGATGATGCGACCTGCCAATCTGTGCAAAAAAGGGGAAAGAATTATGGCGGATGGATCACATCACAGCAACCTGACGCATTGGCAAGAACGGGTGGATTTGGCCGCCAGCTTTCGCTGGACCGCGCGGCTGAATATGCACGAAGCCGTGGCCAATCATTTCAGCCTGGCGGTGAACGAGGATGGCACGCAGTTTTTAATGAACCCCAATCAGCGTCATTTTTCACGGATCAAAGCATCGGACCTGCTGCTGTTGGATGCGCATGATACCAGCACGATGGATATGCCCGATGCGCCCGACCCAACCGCATGGGGGCTGCATGGGTCCATCCATCGCGCCTGTCCGCATGCGCGCTGTGTCATGCATGTGCATTCGCGTTATGCCACGGTGCTGGCGTCCTTGGCTGACAGCCGCCTGCCTCCGATCGATCAAAACACCGCCATGTTTTATGATCGCTATGTGATTGATGATGGGTTTGGCGGTTTGGCGTTCGAGGATGAGGGCGCCCGCTGCGCCGCCCTTTTGACGGATCCGAAGGTGAAAACCATGATTATGGGCAATCACGGCGTTTTGGTTCTGGGCGACAGTGTGGCGGACACGTTTAATCGGCTGTATTATTTTGAACGGGCGGTTGAAACCTATATTCTTGCGCTGCAAACGGGGCGACCCTTGCGCATCCTCAGCGATGCGGTGGCCAGCAAAACCGCGGCCGAATTGGATGATTACCCCGATCAAGCCGGCCGCCATTTGGCTGAATTGAAGGCCATTTTGGATGATGAGGGCAGCGATTACGCATCCTAATCCAGCCCATGGCGCCCCATGTCGCAAGCAGCGGCATTTATGACGCATGACGCCAATGGCGAAATTGGCGTTGATCTATGTAAATCTGGAACACCCATGGATAAATGGAATCAACCGTGATGAGAAAATATTCCGTATTTGCCGTCGCACGCGAGGCGCTGCGTGATCACACAGGATGGGATCGCGCCTGGCCAAATGCCGCGCCGAAAAAGCGTTATGACGTGATAATTATTGGTGCCGGTGGGCATGGTTTGGCAACCGCCTATTATCTGGGCAAAAATTTCGGGATCACCAATGTGGCGATCATCGAAAAAGGCTGGCTGGGCGGTGGTAACACGGGCCGGAACACCACGATTATCCGATCCAATTATCTGCAAGACCCATCGGCGGCGATTTATGAAAAGTCGCGCTCGCTGTATGAAACTATGTCGCAGGACCTGAACTATAACGTGATGTTCAGCCCCCGCGGTGTGATGATGCTGGCGCAGACCGAACATGAAAAACGCGGCTATTTGCGCACCGCGCATGCGAATAAATTGCAAGGCGTTGCAACGCGGTTTATTGGCCCAGAGGAGGTCAAAAAACTGGTGCCGATCATCAATTTGCATGGGCCACGTTACCCCGTATTGGGCGCGCTGTGGCAAGAACGCGGTGGCACCGCGCGCCACGATGCGGTGGCCTGGGGCTATGCCCGCGCCTGTGCTGCCATGGGTATGGATGTGATCCAAAAATGCGAAGTCACCGGCATCACCAAAGAAAATGGCCGCGTGACCGGTGTTAACACCACCCGCGGTGACATTGCCTGCGATAAGCTGGGTGTTGTTGTGGCGGGCCATACGGGTGTTTTGGCGGATATGGCGGGCTTCCGTCTGCCGGTGGAATCGCTGGCGCTGCAGGCGCTGGTGTCTGAACCCATCAAACCCTGTATGGATGTGGTGGTGATGGCCAACACCGTGCATGGCTATATGAGCCAGTCTGACAAAGGCGAAATGGTGATCGGCGGTGGCACCGATGGGTTCAACAACTACACCCAACGTGGATCCTTCCACCATATCGAAGAAACCGTGCGGGCGCTGGTCGAAACATTCCCGATGATTTCGCGTCTGAAGATGCTGCGCCAATGGGGCGGGATTGTGGATATGACTGGCGACCGCTCGCCCATCTTGTCCAAAACCCCGGTCGAGGGCATCTTTATGAACTGTGGTTGGGGCACCGGCGGGTTTAAGGCAATCCCCGGGTCCGGTTGGGCCATGGCCGAATTGATGGCCAAAGGCCATTCGCCACTGACCGAAGAATTTTCCATGTTCCGCTTCCGCGAAGGCAAATTCATTGATGAATCTGTTGCCGCGGGCGTTGCGCATTAACGAAAGGGCCAACCATGCTGTATCTTGAATGTCCTTATTGCGGCGTCAAAGGCGAAGAAACGGAATTTCACGCCGGCGGCGAGGCGCATCTGAAACGCTTTGGGCCGGGCAGCTCGGATCAGGAATTTGAATCCTATCTGTTTGCGCGCGAAAACCCAAAAGGGGTGCATTTTGAACGCTGGCGCCATGTGAATGGCTGCGGAAAATGGTTCCACGCGGCCCGCTGCACAGCCAGCCTCGAGGTGTTTGGCACCTACAGTGCGCAAACGACCGAACCGCCCAAGGCGATCAAAGACGCCATCAGCGCAAAACGCCCCGGCTGGCGCTGGCGCGATTTTTCTTGATCATCAAGGCGCCGCCAGTCTGGCGCGCGCCTTGGTCCCGTTATTTTGGCCCATTGGGGCCAGTCAGATCTAACCCAGGAAGGGTCATGGTATGAGCACACGTCTGTCATCAACCGGTCGGTTCGTCGACAAAAATAAACCGATGTCGTTCACCTTTAACGGCAAACATTTCAAAGGCTATGCGGGGGATACGCTGGCATCTGCGCTGTTGGCGAATGATCAGATGCTGATGGGCCGTTCGTTCAAATATCACCGCGCACGTGGGGTTGTTGCCTCTGGCTCGGAAGAGCCTAATGCGCTGTTCAATATGGGCACTGGCAAGCGGTTTGAACCCAACCAGCGCGCCACCACAACCGAATTGTTCGACGGTCTGACCGCCGGATCGCAGAACCATTTTCCCAGCTTGGAATTTGATATCGGTGTTGTGAATAACTACCTGTCGCGGTTTTTGCCGGCGGGGTTCTATTATAAGATGTTCATGTATCCGCGTGCCTTTTGGAAACATGTGTATGAACCGTTCATCCGTCAATCTGCGGGTCTGGGCAAGGCTCCGGACGCGGAAACACGCGATGCGGATCGGTATGAACATTTTTATGCCTACACCGATTTGTTGATTGTGGGCGGCGGGATTGCTGGTGTGCAATCGGCGCTGCAGGCCGCAAAAAGCGGTAAAAAGGTGATGCTGATCGAACAGACTGCCCATTGGGGCGGCCGCGCACCCGTGGATGGTGTCATGGTGGATGGCAAACCTGCGCAGGATTGGCTGGACGATGCGATTGCCCAGCTGTCGGCGATGGAAAATGTTACCCTGCACACGCGGTTCATGGGCGTGGGGGTTTATGACCATGGCTATGTGCTGGGGTATGAACGGATCACTGATCATGCACCATTGATGGACGCCCCGCGCCACCGGTTGTGGAAAATCCGCGCCACGCAGGTCATCACCGCGACAGGTGCGATTGAACGGCCATTGTCCTTTGCGGGCAATGATATCCCCGGCGTGATGCTGGCTTCGGCCGTTCGTGATTATGTGGTGAACTGGGGTGTGTCGATTGGCGATCGCACCGTTGTTGTCACCAATAATGATGACGCCTATCGCACGGCCCTTTGTCTGGTGGATGCAGGGCTGAACGTACCCGCGATTATCGACGCCCGCCCAGAGGGTGGCGGCGCGCTGATGGAAGAGGCCCGCGCCAAGGGCATCCGCGTTGAATGCGGCAAAGGCATAGCCAAGGTCAAAGGCGGCAAGCGCGTAACCGGCGTTGTGATCTGCGCCCAGCAGGGCGAAGGCGCGCCGCTGTTTGAATTGCCATGTGATGCGGTGGCCATGTCCGGTGGCTGGTCCCCGATTGTGCATCTGTGGTCGCATTGCGGCGGCAAATTGATCTGGGATGACGCCAATGCCATGTTCCGCCCCGATTCCGCACAGGCCCCAACGGGCGACAATGGCGATGCTTTTGTCACCGCCGTCGGCACCGCCAATGGCGCACTGCAAGCGGGCGATATCATGGCCGATGTCACCGAAGGCACCAATGCAGCATTGGCCCGTCTGGGCGCCAGCAGCAATGCCGCTGCCCCCCAAATCGATGCCGTGGCCGAGGCGCCATTGGCACCCGTGTGGCTGATGCCCCAAGGCGCCCCGCATAAATTGCGCAGCAAAGCCTGGCTGGATTATCAGAATGATGTGAAAGTGTCGGATGTGCAACTGGCCGCCCGCGAAGGGTATGAAAGCGTCGAACACACCAAACGTTACACCACGCTGGGCATGGCGACCGATCAGGGCAAATTGTCCAACATCAACGGTTTGGCCATTCTGTCCGATGCGCTGGATCAGCCGATCCCGCAAACCGGCACCACCACGTTCCGCCCGCCCTATACGCCCATCTCGATGGGTGCGATTGCAGGCCAGGCCCGAGGCGAGATTTTCCAGCCGATCCGCAAGACCCCGATGCACGACTGGCATGAAGCCAATGGCGCGCATTGGGAACCGGTCGGCCACTGGCGTCGCCCCTATGCGTTCCCGCGCAAGGGCGAGAGCGTGCGCGACGCTGTCAACCGCGAGGTTCTGGCCACCCGGAACAGCCTTGGCCTGCTGGATGCCTCGACCCT
>JALQTR010000163.1 GCA_023260835.1 Paracoccaceae bacterium | reverse complement strand
CTGCGGCCGATTGTTGAATTCATGACCTTCAACTTTGCGATGCAGGCGATTGATCACATCATCAATTCAGCCGCAAAGACGCTGTATATGTCGGGCGGTCAAATGGGGGCGCCTATGGTGTTCCGCGGCCCCAATGGGGCAGCGGCGCGCGTAGGCGCGCAGCACTCACAGGACTATGCCGCCTGGTATGCACAAATCCCAGGGCTGAAGGTGGTCATGCCTTATGCCGCGGATGACGCTAAGGGACTGCTGAAATCCGCCATTCGGGACCCAAACCCTGTCATTTTCTTGGAAAATGAGATTTTATATGGACAAAGCTTCGATGTCCCAGACCTGCCCGATTATACCGTGCCAATTGGCAAGGCCCGCATTTGGCGCGAAGGGTCGGATGTCACTATCGTATCCTTTGGGATCGGGATGAAATACGCGCTTGAGGCCGCGGATAAACTGGCGGCAGATGGTATCTCGGCCGAAGTCATTGACCTGCGCAGCCTGCGCCCCATTGATTACGACACCGTGCTGGCATCTGTGCGCAAAACCAACCGCTGCGTCACCGTGGAAGAGGGTTGGCCCGTGGGGTCCATCGGCAATCACCTGTCTGCCACAATCATGCAGCAAGCTTTTGATTATCTGGATGCCCCCGTGATCAACTGCACTGGCAAAGATGTGCCTATGCCCTATGCTGCGAATTTGGAAAAACACGCGCTGATCACAACGGACGAGGTTGTGGCCGCCGTTCATCAGGTCACCTATCGCTGATCGCCGTGCAACAAAATAAGGGGACTACCCGCTATGCCGATTGAAATTTTAATGCCCGCCCTGTCACCCACCATGGAAGAAGGCACTTTGGCCAAATGGCTGGTGAAGGAAGGGGACAAAGTGGCCTCGGGCGATTTGCTGGCCGAAATTGAAACCGATAAAGCGACAATGGAATTCGAAGCCAGCGATGAAGGCACGATTGGCGCGATCCATGTGGCCGCTGGCACCGAAGGGGTGAAGGTCAACACAGTGATCGCTGTGCTGCTGGATGATGGCGAAACCATGGATGATCTGGGTGCAGTTGCATCCCCTGCCCCGGCGCCAAAGGCGCAGGCAGAGGATGCGGCGGCAGCCAAGGCGCCCGCCGCATCTGCGGGGGGCTCCGCAGATGCCGCCCCCCCAGCAGCGAAAGCCGGCACACGTGTCTTTGCCTCCCCCTTGGCGCGTCGCATTGCGGCGGATCGGGGCGTTGATTTGACAACACTCACCGGTTCTGGCCCGCATGGCCGCATCGTCAAGGCAGATGTCGAAGGCGCGCAGCCCGGCGCCACGAAGCCCAGCACCGCCAGCGCACAACCCAGCGCCGCACCAACCCCAGCAAATACCAACAGCACGGGGATCGAAGCGCTCTATGCGGATCGTGATTATGACGAAATCTCTCTTGATGGGATGCGCAAAACGATTGCAGCCCGTCTGGGCGAGGCCAAACAGACCATTCCACATTTCTATCTGCGCCGCGATATTCGCCTTGATGCGCTGATGGCGCTGCGTGCGCAACTGAATAATGGTCTGGCCGCGCGGGATGTGAAGCTGTCTGTGAACGATTTCATTATCAAGGCCTGCGCCTTGGCGCTGCAACAGGTACCAGATGCCAATGCGATCTGGGCTGGGGATAAGATCCTGCGCCTAAAACCTTCCGATGTCGCCGTGGCCGTTGCGATTGATGGCGGGCTGTTCACCCCCGTTTTACGTGATGCGGAAACAAAAACGCTCTCGGCCCTATCATCACAGATGAAGGACCTGGCCGCCCGCGCCAAGTCGCGCAAATTGGCCCCGCAGGAATATCAAGGCGGCAGCTTTGCCATTTCCAACCTGGGCATGTTCGGCATTGATAATTTTGACGCCGTCATAAACCCGCCCCATGGCGCGATTTTGGCCGTCGGCGCGGGTGTGAAAAAGCCCATCGTCAATGACGCGGGCGAGATCGAGGTCGCAACCATCATGTCCGTCACCCTTTCCGTGGATCACCGTGTGATCGATGGGGCCTTGGGCGCGCAGCTGCTGACCGCGATCAAACAGAACCTTGAATCGCCCCTATCGATGCTGGCCTAATTCGCCATGGATACGGCCGATATTGCCTGCGCCAAATTGGTGCAGGCCACAGACCCGCGCCGCTTTCGCGCCACAATGGCCGCGCCCGTTTCGGCGCGGCCCGCACTGTTTGCAGTCTATGCCGCCAATTTGGAATTCGCCCGTGCGGCTTGGGCATCGGATGAACCATTGATTGCCCAAATGCGGCTGCAATTTTGGCATGATACACTGGACGCACTGCAAACGGGGACAGAGCCACCCTACCCGCATGATATCCTGCCCGCGCTGCAACGCCTGCCAAAACCCGCGTTGGCCCTGTTGCAACAGGCCCTGACCGCGCGCAACGAAGATTTGGATCGCCACGGCTGGCCCGATTGGGATTGTGCAGGATCCTATGCCCAGCGCACAGCCGGTGCCGTTATGCAAGCGGCGACAGCCGCATTGGGTGGTGATCCAGACAGCATCCATTCCGATCTTTTACAGGCCCACAGCCTGATTACCTTCCTTGAGGCCTGCCCAGACCTGACAGCCCGTGGTTTGGCCACCCCCAACCCAGCCGAAGCCGCCGCACATGTTCCAAAACTGCGCGAAATGCAGTTTTATATGAAACAAACAGCCAAAGCCGCGCGGCCTGCCTTGCTCGAATCCTGGCTGCGCCCGATGCAAACAGCAGCGTTGCACACCAACAGAACGATGCACCCCAATCACACCGCAGCCAGCCTGCGGTTAATTTGGGCAAGCCTTTGGCTGTAATCGTTAAATAATGCGAACAATATGACGCAATTGACATGACCAATCTGCCCCAATCCCTGATCAACGATCTAACAGACCTTCGCCATGCGCTTCATCGTGTACCGGATTTATCGGGCGATGAAGGTGCCACCGCGGCCCGTATAGAAACCGAATTACGCCAATGTGGCGCGGATCAGATCTGGACCGGGCTGGGCGGTCATGGGGTTGCGGCGGAATTCACTGGATTAATGCCCGGGCCAACGGTTCTGTTTCGCTGTGAATTGGACGGTTTACCAATCCCAGAAATCAGCGACCTGCCCTATCGTTCTGAAATCCCCGATAAAGGGCATTTATGTGGGCATGATGGGCATATGGCCACATTGATCGGATTGGCGAAAACGCTGACCAAGCGTCCGGTCCGGGGCCGCGTGATTTTACTGTTCCAACCCGCCGAAGAAACCGGCGCGGGCGCAGCGGCCGTCATCGCCGATCCACGATGGGCGGAGATGCGCCCTGATTATGCCTTTGCCTATCACAATGTGCCGGGCCGCCCCTTAGGCGAGATTGGCCTGCGCGCAGGGGATGCAAATTGCGCATCAAGAGGCATGCAAATCGACCTGCATGGCAAAAGCGCCCATGCGGCCCAACCGCAAAATGGCCTGTCTCCTGCATCCGCAATGGCAAGCCTAATGACGGAATTGCCAGAATTATCATATGGAACAATCGACGATCCCCAGTTCACATTGGCCACGCTTACACATGCACAGCTGGGCGCACCCAGCTTTGGCATCGCACCAGGCACGGGGCGATTGCATGTCACTCTCCGCAGTCGGGGCAACGCGCAAATGTCTGATCTGACAGCCCGCGCTTTGGCCCTGATCAACGCCCATAAAGGCGCAGTTGTCACAGACATAACCTGGCATGACGTTTTTCACGCCGTGACCAATGACCCCTGTGCGACAGAAATTGCCGGCCAGATGGCGCAAAAAACAGGGTATCCGACATATCCCATGGCCGCCCCCTATAGCTGGAGCGAGGATTTCGGCCGTTTTGGCGAAGATGGCGCAAAATCCACCCTGCTGTACGTTGGTGCGGGCGAGGCGCATCCGCAGCTGCATAACCCCGATTATGATTTCCCCGATGCGCTGCTGCCCATAATGGTGCGCCTGTTCCGCGCCATCATGGACCATTTGTTGACGGATTAACGAACCTGTGTTGCAGCCAATCTGCAAAGGCGGCGGCTTGTTCATCATGCGGGGTGACGCGCATATAATACCCTTCGCGCGCTGGGATTGTGGCATCATGCGCCAAAGTCAATGCGCCCGATGCCAACCCATCCCGCGCCAAAACGCGTGACACCAGCGCCGCACCCAACCCCGGCGTCACCATGTGCAATGCCATGCCATAGAAATCGACATGCAGCTTTGGCGCCGGCAACCGAATGCCGGCCAATGCCGCAAATCGCGCCCAGCCATCGCTGGCCCCAACCGTTTCAATCAGCGGCAAGTCCGACAGGTCCCCACGTATATGGGGCGCCTTGACCGCCACCAATTCATGCGCCCCCAACGCCTGCGCCCCCGCACCAAAGCTGCGGGCCGATCCAAACCCAACCGTCACATCGGCCAGCGCATTAATGTGATCATCTGGCCAAATCGTGCTCAGAAACCGGATCCGCATATCCCCATGCGCCGCATAAAACTGTGGCAGGTTCGGCGTGATCACCCATTGCAGCAAACTGACCGAGGCAGCAACGCGCAGGGTTTTATCCCCACCACTGAACGCACCCAACTGCGCAGCGGCCGATTGCAACCCTTCAAGCGATTTTTCAACCTGCGGCAACAGCTGCCGCCCCGCATCGGTCAATGCCAGCGCGCGCGGACGGCGAATAAACAGGGGTGTGCCCAATTTCACTTCCAGCGATTTGATCTGTTGGCTGACAGCGGATTGGGTCAGGCCCAGCTCATCCGCGGCGAAGGTAAAGCTCAGGTGCCGTGCGGCGGCCTCGAACACGCGGAACCAATTTAGGGGAGGTAATTTTTGCTGCATAAGCATAATATAAGTTTAACTTATCCATTCATCAAACCCTTTTTAATTTGTCGCAGGGCCCCTGTTTCAGCAATCACAGTGCAAATCGCAAACATGAACCGGAGCCCAAAAATGCAGCCTGAGATTCGCAAAATCGTAACCTTTGACGAAGAAACCCTGATCGAGGGCTACCGCGCCGCACCGCGCCCCTGGCGAATGTTCGCCGTGGCGGCCGTTGTGAAAAACCCATGGGCAGGCCGGTATGTCGAGGATCTGTCCCCGGAAATCTATGCCTATGGGCCGGTTCTGGGAGAAATCCTGACCGCACGGATGATCGCGCTGGCCGGTGGCGGGGATGCAATCGAAGCCTATGGCAAGGCCGCCATTGTCGGGTTGGACGGTGAAATTGAACACGCATCGGGCCTGATCCACACGTTGCGTTTTGGCAACCATTATCGTCAGGCCGTAGGGGCAAAATCCTATTTGTCCTTCACCAATACACGCGGTGGCGCAAATGCCCCACTGTCCATCCCGCTGATGGATAAAAATGATGCGGGGCGGCGATCGCATTATTTAACGGTGCAATTCGCCATTCCAGACGCCCCCCGCGCGGATGAAATTGTGGTGGCTTTGGGCGGCGCAACGGGCGGGCGGCCCCATCATCGCATTGGCGATCGGTATCAGGATTTAAAGGAAATGGGACATGATTTGGACAACCCGGCCGCGGTCTAATATCGCGGGATTGGGCTGCCTGCGTGCAGGCAGCGGCCCGCAAGTTTTGTTCTTGCATGGTGTTGGTCTGCGGGCCGATGCCTGGAACCCAATCATCGACCATTACGCCGGCCGCTATACGGTTTTGGCACCAGATATGCTGGGCCATGGGGACAGTCCCGTGCCAACTGCGCCACATCCAACATTGGCCGATTACACCGATGCGGCCGCCGGTTTGATTGATTCAGGGGCCGTGGTTGTGGGCCATTCCATGGGCGCAATGATGGCATTGGATATGGCCATTCGTTACCCCCGCAAAATTCGTGCGGTCGTGGCGCTGAACGCCATTTTTGAACGTACACCCGACGCCGCACAGCAGGTCCGCGCCCGCGCCGCGGCGATCAATGGGCCGATTGACCCATGCCCCGCGCTGACACGCTGGTTCAATGGTGCAAATACACCCGAAGCCACGGCCTGCGCGGCCTGGCTGCGGGGCGTGGACCCAGCGGGGTATAAAACCGCCTATCAGATATTTGCAGCTGAAAACGGGCCTGACAGGGCGGATCTGCGAACACTGGCTTGCCCCGCAGTGTTCATCACCGGAGGGCGTGAGGAAAACTCAACCCCGCAGATGTCCCAAACCATGGCCCAGATTGCGCCAATGGGACGGGCCGAAATTATCGAAGACGCCGGCCATATGTTGCCGATGACCCATCCAGACCGCTTATGCGCCATATTGGATGGTATCTTGGAAGGAACCCAAGCATGAGCCTGAGCGACCCCCGCGCGCTGCGCGATGCCTTTGGCCGTTTTATGACTGGCGTTACGGTTGTGACCGCGCGCGACCGCAGCGGCAATCTGGTTGGCTTTACAGCGAATTCATTCACATCGGTTTCATTAGACCCACCGCTGATTTTGGTCTGCCCCGGTAAATTCTTGTCCAGCTATGCAGCCTTCGAAGGGTGCAGCCATTTTGCGGTCAACATTCTGGCCGAAGGGCAAGAGGACATATCCAACACCTTCGCAGGTTTCAAAGGTGATCGTTTCACGTGCACCCCCCATCACATAGATGCCAATGGTTGCGCCTTGATCGATGGGGCGGTGGCAACATTTTCATGCAAACGGCATGATTGGATCAATGCCGGCGACCATGGTTTGCTGATTGGGCAAGTGACGGCATTCACCACCAATGACAAACGCGGGCTTGGCTATGCCGGCGGGCAATATTTCAGCCTGGGGCTGGAACGCGGGGCGCGGGATCCAGAGGCCAAAATCAATGTGGCTGGCGCAATCATCACCGCGGGTGATCAGCTGTGGCTTACACAAACGCCACGCGGGTTGGCGCCGCTCCAATGCACCCTGCCCGACCGTCGCGCCCTGCGCGGCAGCCTGCGCGATCACCTGGCCACCTTGGGCATTACGGCACAGTTGGGCCCTGTGTTTTCAGTCTTTGACGATCCCAAAACAGATACGCACTATGCCTATCTATTGGCTGAAGCCCCCGCAGGGACGGCCCCTGATGGAATTACCGCACTGCCCATTTGCGCCCTTGATGACGCGGTATTTGATGGGACTGCCACCACGCGCATGATGGCGCGCTTTGCGCATGAAGCCCAAACACGCAATTTCACGCTGTACCTTGGCGATGCCGAGGATGGCGAATTTCACGCTTTTACTTCTAACTGATTGGACGCTGACAATGGAATTTTCGTTATTCGCACATATGGAACGGCTTGGGCCCGAGGATCCACATGACATCCTGTATCAAGATTTCATCAAATTGTGCCAAATGGCAGATCAGGGCGGGATGCGCGCGGTTTGGACGGGCGAGCATCACGGGATGGAATTCACCATTGCCCCCAATCCATTTTTACCACTGATTGATCTGGCCCATCACACCAAAAACCTGCGCCTTGGCACGGGAACGGTGATTGCGCCATTTTGGCATCCCATTCGATTGGCCGGCGAAGCCGCCGCCACAGATTTAATCACCGGTGGCCGGTTGGAATTGGGTATTGCCCGCGGTGCATACAGTTACGAATACGAACGTATGATGCCGGGCCTTGATGCGTGGGACGCGGGGCAGCGCATGCGTGAAATGGCCCCGCTGTTGCCACAGCTGTGGGCCGGGGATTGTGCGCATGAGGGGACATATTTCAATTTCCCATCAACAACCAGCGCCCCCAAACCGCTGCAAAAAGATGGCCCGCCGATTTGGATCGCAGCGCGCGATCCCAACAGCCATGAATTTGGTGTCTCGAACGGGTTTGACATTCAGGTGACCCCTTTGTGGCAAGGCATGGATGAGATCACATCCCTGATGGATCGTTTTCAAAAGGCCTGCGCAGACACAGGCGCCAAAGGGCGCAAGATTATGCTGCTGCATCATTGCTATGTCGGCGCGGATGACGCGGATGTGGGGTTGGCCGCGCAGGAATTATCCCGGTTCTACAATTACTTTGGCGCATGGTTTCAAAACAAACGCCCCGTATCGCAGGGGTTGATTGCGCCCCTATCGGATGATGAAATGGCCCAAAACGCGATGATGTCACCGCAGGTCATGGCAGAAAATCTGACCATCGGAACCGCGCGCCAAGTAATCGATCAGATCAAACGGTACGAAGATCTGGGATATGATGAATTTTCCTTCTGGATCGACAGCGGGATGAGCCACGCCCGCAAAGCCGCATCCCTGTCGCGTTTCATCGACGACGTGATGCCCGCATTTGCATAAAAGGACGGACCAATGGACCATTATCAGCTTTATATTGACGGGGCCTGGTGCGATGGCGCCACAGGCCAAACCATGCACAGCGAAAACCCCGCAACGGGAAAACCATGGGCCAGTTTTGCTTGCGCTGCGCCCGATGATGTGAACCGCGCCGTGGCTGCGGCGCGGCGTGCGCTGAATGATCCGGCTTGGCGCGATTTATCGCAAACGGCGCGGGGCAAACTGCTCTATCGCCTGGCGGATTTGATTGCGGAGCATGCCGCTGAATTGGGTGCATTGGAAACGCAAGACAGTGGAAAATTGCTGGCTGAAACGGCCGCCCAAACCGGTTACGTGGCGGATTACTACCGCTATTTTGCTGGGCTGGCGGATAAAATCGAAGGCGCAGTTTTGCCAATTGATAAGCCAGATATGCATGTGTTTACCCGGCGCGAACCCATTGGGGTTGTCGCGGCCATCGTGCCGTGGAATGCGCAAATGTTCCTGACAGCCACCAAATTGGGACCAGCGCTGGCAGCAGGCTGCACCGTCGTGATCAAAGCATCCGAAGTGGCGCCCGTGCCAATGTTGGCCTTTGCCCGCCTAATCGAAGCCGCTGGTTTCCCACCCGGCGTGGTGTCCATTATAACCGGCGATGCGCCCGGATGCGCGATCCCATTGACCCAGCATCCTGATTTGGATCGCATTGCCTTTACGGGCGGGCCAGAAACCGCGCGCGCCGTGGTGCGCAATTCCGCCGCCAGTTTTGCGGTCACAACATTGGAATTGGGTGGGAAATCCCCCATCATCGTTTTTGATGATGCCGATTTGGACAGCGCCGCAAACGGCTTGATCGCCGGCAATTTCGGGGCATCAGGCCAAAGCTGTGTGGCAGGATCACGCGGGCTGATCCACCGGCCCATTTTTGATAAATTGCTGAATAAAATTTTGGATAAGGCTGCGGATATCACCATCGGGGACCCCCTTGACCCCGCAACCCATGTTGGCCCGCTGTGCACAGCCGCGCAGGTCGAACGGATCAAAGACACATTGAACAAGGCCCGCAGCCAAGGCGCGAAAATCCATCTGGGCGGCATCGCGCCCGATCGTGCGGGCAATTACATGGCCCCCACTTTGGTCGAATGCCCCCATGCTGAAACGGAAACACTGCTTGTGGAAATGTTTGGGCCGGTGATGTCGCTGTTGCCGTTTGACACCGAAGACCAAGCCATCGCATTGGCCAATACATCCGATTTTGGTTTGGGATCTGGCATCTTCACGCAAAATTTGGCCCGCGCCCATCGCGTTTCATCGCGGCTGCGCGCGGGGATTTGCTGGGTGAACACCTATCGCGCGATATCGCCAATCGCGCCATTTGGCGGGTTCAATCAATCCGGTTATGGCCGCGAGGCAGGGCAAGAAAGCGTTCTGGATTATACACGCACCAAAACCACCTGGATCAATATGTCGGATACGCCTATGGCCAACCCGTTCACCATGCGATGAATGGTGTTTGACGGAAACGCCCAGTCCCACGCGCGTTTAGCGAGGAAAGCCATAATATAAC
>JALQTR010000119.1 GCA_023260835.1 Paracoccaceae bacterium | reverse complement strand
GAACATTAAACCGCCGATTGCAAGAGGAAGGCACCAGCTTTCAATCCATCAAGGATGATTTGCGCCGTGATATGGCCATTCGCGCCCTTCAGCACAGCACAGACAGCATTGATAAAATCGCCTATATGACCGGATTTTCAGCCGCCGCCAATTTTCATCGTGCCTTTCGCAGCTGGACAAACAGAACGCCGGGGTCCTATCGGGTGCAGGGCAGGGGGATTGGTTGACAGTTCCCTGAATATAGATCAAGGGGGGCAGACGCTGCATTCTTTGTGGATTGGGCAGCGCAATCCATTTCACAGCGCGTGTTCCAATTGGGCCCCATCACGCAAGGGTAAATCCACAAGCATCCAATGTTCTGGGCGATCCCAAACATTAAAGGCTGTCTGCCCTGTGTCAATTCGTGCTGTTTGAGGCCGGGTTGATGTTCGCCCAATGAGGATAAACGTGATTGATTTTCAAAACCTTGGCCTGCAACCGGCCCTTATGTCTGCGGTAACCAAAGCCGGCTTCAGCGAACCAACTCCGATTCAAAATCAGGCAATTCCTCTTGCGCTTAAGGGGCATGACATTTTGGGTTTGGCGCAAACGGGCACAGGGAAAACCCTTGCCTTTGGTTTGCCGCTGATTAACACCCTATTGGATCAGCCAGGAAAACCATTGCCCAAAACGGTAAAGGCGCTGATCCTGGCGCCAACGCGTGAATTGGCTAACCAAATTGCCAAGAATTTAAAGGTGCTAACATCTGAAACACGGCTGAAAACGCATGTTGTGGTTGGCGGACAGTCAATGAACAAGCAAATGGCGGTCTTGTCGCATGGCACAGATATTCTGGTCGCAACGCCTGGCCGATTGATTGATTTGATGGACCGCGGCGCAGTTAATCTGGGGTCTGCCCGATATTTGGTGCTGGATGAAGCGGATCAAATGCTGGATATGGGGTTCATTCATTCATTGCGTAAAATCGCGCCAAAATTGGGCACGCCGCGGCAAACCATGCTGTTTTCGGCCACCATGCCCAAACAGATGGAGGAGCTGAGCCGCGCCTATCTGACCAACCCGCAAAAGGTACAAGTCTCGCCCCCGGGGAAGGCGGCGGATAAAGTTATGCAATCGCTGCATTTCGTGGAAAAAGCCGACAAGCCAAAGAAACTGCGCGATGTGCTGAACAAAGATCTGGATGCCCTGACATTGGTGTTTATGCGCACCAAACATGGTGCCGAGAAGTTGAAAAAAGGATTGGTGGCCGATGGGTATCGCGCCACATCCATTCACGGCAATAAAAGCCAAAGCCAGCGGGACCGCGCGATTTTGGAATTTCAACAGGGGATCTGCACGATCTTGGTTGCAACAGACGTGGCCGCGCGCGGGATCGATATTCCGGGTGTGGCCTGTGTGATCAATTATGATTTGCCCGATGTGCCTGATAATTATGTTCACCGCATTGGCCGCACAGCGCGCGCTGGCCGCGAAGGCGAAGCCATTGCCTTTTGTTCGGCCGAAGAGTTGGACCTGTTGAAACAAATTCAAAAGCTGATGAAGACTGACATCCCAGTTGCCAGCGGCACAGCGCCAAAAACAGCGTTAAAGCGCCCTCAGCCGCAGGGCCGCCGTGGTCAGCGCACAAATCCGCCATCCGGTGCAAATCAGGGCAAACCGGGGCAACGGCGCAATCGATCACGGCGCAAACCGGCAAACGCATCCTGAAATGAAACACAAAACCCCGCCATGTGGATGTCCATGCCGGGGTATGTGCAAATCGCGGGGTTTTGCGCGATTAGGATTTATAGTATAATATAGATTATGTTAATATCATATACCTGATAACCAAAGATCGGAAGGCAAAATAAAACGCATCTTGATTTGCGATCAGCTCCGCTTCAGTGATACCGTGAAGTATAATGCTGAAGTCATCGCCCAATGAAACAATCGATCCGTTGTAAGTGTTTTCAATGTTTAACTGGTCAAATTCGGTTACGGCCGCATCGGCGAAAACGATTTTATCTACGCCGATCTTAAAGTTATGAATTGTGTCTCTGGTTTGAAATATTTCATGAGTAAACAATAAGGTGTTGAGTTTGGATGTTGCTTCTCTTTCAGCCCCCCACTCATTTAAATGATCATGTTTAAATTCAAAAACATATCCTAACTTACCAGCATTACTCACTCTTCTTCCATGTGTCTATTTGTCGAATATTTGTAAAAAATACTGGTAAGCGGTGAGGCGTGAATTCCACATTGCTTGTTTCCCTTATTAACTATTTCCTAACTTTTGCTATCAGTTTAAGTATACACACAGTCAATAAGTTTAATAAAAATTTACTTTATGTTTACAACTAACGCTTCGCAAACGCGCCCACTATACAATGGTCACGGAATAAGTTGCCGTAAAACTTGATAAAAGTCGCACGGCAGGGACTGCACGAATGCAGTACGATATTAATTAATTAAAATGATTGGTAAGCAGTTAATCTTTTGACAGATTAATCCGTCACTTTTTTAACGAATTCCGATTTCAGCCCCATCTGACCAATGCCTGGGACTTTGCAATCGATGTCGTGATCACCATCCACAAGGCGGATGTTTTTGACCTTGGTGCCGACTTTCACTACAGTGGATGATCCCTTCACCTTCAGATCCTTGATGACGGTGACTGTGTCGCCATCTTGCAGGATGTTTCCATTGGCATCCCGAACCTGAGCGGCTGATGATGCGTCGCCATCAGCGGCCCATTCATGTGCGCATTCGGGACAGATCAGCAGGGCTCCATCTTGATAGGTGTAGACAGATTGGCAAGCTGGGCATGCAGGGAGTTGATCCATGATTTTATCCTTAAATATCTATTCGAAATGTCTTTATGCGGGCCGTAGAGCCATGCGTTAACGTAAAGCAGGATTTGCTGAGCCCGGTGGCTTGTGACAGCAGCTTTATCACCGCAGCGTTGGCTTTACCATCCTCGGGTGCAGTTGTGACATATATTTTCATTACGCCGTCTGCATCGATTGGCATCACCTTGTTCAATCGGGCCTTTGGGGTGACTTTTACGGTTAATGGGTTCGGAATATCTGACGCGTTATCGAATAAAACAGGCTGTTTCATGATGTGTTAGAATCGAAAATTCGCCATCAGCGAAATATATGGATAGATCTGCAAATCACCGACTTCATTTTTGATGTCATTGATTTCGGCATCAATGTCGGTTTGATTGATCGTCGTTGCCCCTGTGCTGCGGCCAATGGCATCTAAGCCGCCTATAAAGATGCCGCCAATTTCCGCCCCAAAGGCAAACCGATTTCCACGCGCAAAATCATATCCAAGCCCCAGCATGGGCGCGGTTTCATGGCGAAACCGAATATCGCCGGTGATTTGGCCATTGGAATAGACCGTGCTGCCAACTCGGTCGCCATCAATATTGGCGACAATTTGTGCGCCACTGTTGGATTTGAACAGTCCCGCAGAGGCACGAAACCCTTTGGCAGATGGGTAGTAATCCAGCACTACAGCCGCGCCGCCCAAATTCAGATCGTAATTATAGGTAAATCCGGTGTCATTACGCGCGCCATCGCCACCTGCCCCTGTGGCCCAGATGCCCCGCACAAACACGGTTTGCGACATGGGAATTTGGGCCTGTAATGTGCCGCCCAAACTGGATCCGCCAAAGCCAACGGTCATTCCTGGATCTGACGTGTCCTGCGCAGATACGGCCGACCCCAAAAGGGCCGCGATTGCGACATAAACTCTGCCAACAGCCCTGAAGAACGGTTTGGTCATAAACCCGCCTGATATCTGCCTTGCGGATCAGCTATCACAAATGGGCCAATTTTCCAAACCTTATCTATCAACCTGTGATCTGGCCTTACGCGTTATCCAATACTTTGCGTGCGGCACGGAAACATTCCAGGGCTTGTGGGACACCGCAATAAATACCAATCACATGGATAATGGCGCGGATTTCTTCAGGGGTGACGCCATTGTTGAGCGCCCCACGGCAATGCAGTTCCCATTCGTGCATCTTACCCAAAGCACCGATCATCGACAGGTTCATCATGCTGCGCGTTTTGGCGTCGATCACATCATCGCCCCAGCCAAACCCCCAGCACCACGCGGTCATGGCCTGTTGAAAGGGGCGGGTAAAATCATCAGCTGCGTCCAGGCTTTGTTGGACATACTCGGCGCCCAATGTGGCCTTGCGCTGCTCTAGGCCTTTCAGAAACAAATCTTCGTCAAAAACGCTCATGCCCATTACCCTTTCAGTTTGATTGCAATGTTCTTTGTTTGCACGTAATTCCACAGCGCCTCGCGGCCCTTTTCGCGGCCATAGCCGGATTTACCATAGCCGCCAAAGGGGGTTTCGATGCCGCCGGCATACCATTCGTTCACAAAGACTTGGCCCGCGCGCAATGCGCGCGCTGCGCGGGTGGCGCGGTCCAGATCGCGGGTAAACACGCCGCTGACCAAACCGTAATCTGTGGAATTGGCAATCTCGATGGCTTCGGCGTCGTCGCGGAAAGACAGGATCGACAGTACCGGGCCAAACACCTCTTCACGGGCGATTGTCATATCGGGGGTGACGCCTGATAGGACGGTTGGTTCTAAAAACGCGCCGGGGCGGTTCAGCGGGTGACCGCCGGCCACAATCTGCGCGCCCTGCCCCGCGGCGGTTTGCACCATGCCGGCGGCGCGGTCGCGCTGCGCGGTGGACACCATCGCCCCCATGTTTGCGCCAAATTCGGTGCGATCAATCCCAGGTCCCACGGACAGGGATTTGGCAATCTTCGCCGCGCGTTCCACCATTTCATCATGGCGGCTTTCATGCACAATAACCCGTGACATGGCCGAACAGACTTGGCCAGCGTTGAAATAGATGCCCCAGCGGATGTCGTTTTCAAACGCATCCAAATCGGCGTCATCATGCACGATGGCGGCGGATTTTCCGCCCAATTCCAACACGCAAGGCACCACATTACCGGCGGCGGCCTGCGCAATCGCAATGCCCGTCGGCACAGATCCTGTAAATACGATTTGATTGACATGGGGGTGCGACGCCAGCGCGGCGCCCGCGTCACGCCCCAATCCGCACAGGATGTTCACAGTGCCAGCAGGAAAGCCCGCAGCCGCGGCCGCTTGGGCAAAATAGGTGTTGGTCAATGGGGTCATTTCGGGCGATTTAATCACCGCCGCATTGCCCGTGGCCAATGCCGCTGACAGCGACCGCGCGGTCATTTCCAGCGGATAATTCCACGGGATGATCTGCGCCGACACACCCATCGGTTCGTAATCGGTGAAATCGTAGTAACCGGCACCCAGTGGAATGGATCGCCCTTCGACGGTGCTGGCCTGATTGCCGTAATATTCAAAATAAAGCGCGGCGCCTTCGACCTCGATATACGATTCCCAAAGCGGCTTGCCCTGCTCCAGCGTCAGAACGCGGGCAATTTCATCTTTGCGTGCCAGCAGCCATTGGCCCATGGCCTGTACCATGCGGCCACGTTCAATGGGGCGCATATCGGTCAAGGCACCCGATAGATGCACCGCCCGTGCCGCCATCACCGCGCGGTCCACATCCGCCGCATCTGCCAAGGCGCATTCGGCGATTTTTTCGCCTGTGGCTGGATCAGTCACATCAATGCGCCCTGCCCCGCCGTCGCACCACGCGCCATTTATGTAATTCTGCCAATACGCCGCTAGATTGGTCATTCTACTGCCTCCCGCATCCATTTTTGCAAATGCATAATGGAATGTTCTGAATTTACACCACACGCCGGATCCACCACCAAAGGCCCCGGCACATATCCGCGGGACTTAAGACCACGATGCACTGATTCCACAAGATGAATATCTTCCTCGACCGTGGTGGCGCGGTCCTGAACGGCCATGCGGCGCACCGTTTCATTTTCTGCGCCGTCCACCGAATACCAACCGCGCCAAACCACCACGTGATCGGCATCCACCGCGCGCCAGTGATAGGTGTTCAGCAAATTCCCCGGATAGACCTGAAAGGAAAACATCGGCCATAAAAACCAGCTGGAATATTTGTCATGATTGGCAAACCCGCTGTTGATGTCATAGGTCATGTTTTCCAGCGAATTGCATTCGGTTGTGTGACGCAGGCAATAACCCTGCGGCTGAATGTCATAGGTTTCGGGTTTGATCACGCCGGTGGAAAAGGTGGGGTGGTTCAGGCTGCAATGATAGCATTCTGAGTAATTCTCGACCGAGACTTTCCAATTACAGTTTTCAGGAATTTCCACCCATTCCAGCGGCTTCAGATCGGCCCAATTGGGAACGAAAGCGCTTAATTCATCGCGCACACCGGGGAACCAATCGTCCATTGGTTTGGCATCATTGTCCAAATTCACAAAAAGAAAGCCCAAAAAGGCCTCACACCGGACTTCGGTCAGGCAGATTTTGCTGCGATCCAGCCCCGGAACCGATTTGATGTTCGGTCCGGCGCGCAACTGCCCTGTTAATTCATATGTCCACGCGTGATAGGGGCAGACCACGACCCGCGTGCTGCCCTGCCCGCTGACCAGCTGATGCGCACGGTGTTGGCAGACATTGTAAAAGGCGCGGATGTTGCCATCATGCCCCTTGATCGCAAACAAGCTTTCACCGGCAATGTCAAAGGCAACGTAATCCCCCGGCTCCGCCAGCTGCGAGGTATGGCAGGCAAATTGCCATGTGCGGGACAATAGCCCCTTTTGTTCGGCTTCAAAGATCACTGGATCGGTGTAATAGCGGCCGGCTAGCGATTGAATGGGCGTGTCTTGGGGCATGTTATGGGTCCTGATGATAAAGGCCAAGGTCATGTCGGCGTTGGTGGAACCGTTCCACTCGGTCCACGATTTCATCGCTGGCAACCGCGATTACAAAGCTGAGCAAAGTTTCTAAAATCGCAATGGTTGCTACTGATGAGGGAAAGAATTGCGGGGTGTCGGCCCGCACGACAAACCCGTGATCGGCCCCGATGATGATGGGGCTGGCGGGGCTGTCGGATATGGCGATGACGCAAATGCCCTGTTCGCGCGCGATGCGCACGGCCTCGATCACTTCGGCGCGGTAAGGGCGGCAGGTGATAGCGATCAGAACATCGCGGCCATCCGCCCAGGCCAAATCATCCACAGCGGTGGATCCGGGCCGCGGAATTGCATGGAATTGCGTCATTCCGGTTGAGGCCAAATAGGTGAAGTTGCGCGCATTGGCGTTATTCACCCCCACCCCCAGCGTAAAGACCGAGCGGCTGTTCCAGATGGCTTCGGCCGCGGATTTCATCGCATCGGCATCAATGCCTGCAAAAGTATCTTCGATATTGCGCATCGCGGCCTCGGCCATATCGGCATAAAGCCCGCCCAATTCGCCCGATTTGCGGATATCCTGCAGCCATCGCGCGCGTTCGGGAAATGTGATCGCACCGCCGCGAATGGCATCGCGAAAGGGCGCGCGAAAATCATCATACCCGTCAAATCCAATTTGCCGCGCCATGCGCACAATTGTGTTGGGGTTAACATTGGCGGCTTGCGCAATTTCACGCACAGTGGACACCCCCACATCTGTGGGGTTTTCCAGCACATAGCGCGCGGCCTTTTGGGCCTCGGGGGTCAGGCTGTTCCATTCAGATGTCAGCCGGTCCAGAACGGTATTTGAAACATTTGTATCATTCATAATTGACAGTGATACAAATATACCAATACCCTGTCCACCAAAATAACGACTCATGTCAAAGGAAAATGAAGATGTCCGATAAATCCTTTCCCACCCATGCGCGGGTGGTCATTGTGGGCGGTGGTGTTATGGGGGTTGGGCTTGCCTATCACCTTGGGCATGAAGGCTGGGGCGCTGACACCGTCCTGTTGGAAAAGGCCGAATTGACATCGGGCAGCACATGGCATGCGGCGGGACAAATCACCCATTCGACCAGCTCTTATTCATTGGGCAAATGCGTGGATTACAATATTGGCCTCTATTCCGGCGGGCTTGAAGCAGAAACGGGGCAACCTGTCACTTGGCACGGGTGCGGATCGTTTCGTCTGGCCTATACCGAGGATGAAATGGATTGGCTGCGCCACACCCTGTCTGTTGGACGCTCGCTGGGGTTTAATATCGAATTGGTGGGACCCGAAAAAATCGCGCAATTGCATCCGTATTACAACTTGGATGGGGTTTTGGGCGCGCTGCATACGCCAGATGATGGCCATGTCGACCCCACGAACGTCACCATGGCGATGGCGGCAGGTGCACGTCAAAAAGGGGTTCGGATCATCCGGCAGTGCCGCGCCACCAATATCACACAGGCCGATAATGGTGAATGGGTGGTGGAAACTGAACAAGGCACCATCCGATGTGAACATGTGGTGAATGCCGGCGGCACCTATGCGCGGCAAATGGGGGAATGGTCGGGGCTGCAATTGCCGATGACATCCATGACCCACCATTATTTTGTCACCGAACCTGTGCCAGAATTTGCCGATTTGGAAACGGAATTGCCGGTTATTCGAGATGATAAGAAGGTGTCTGGCTATATCCGGATGGAACAAAAGCGCGGATTGATTGGGATTTATGAAAAGACCAACCCAAATTCCGTCTGGCATGATGAATGCCCATGGGATTATGAAAACTGGCTGTTTGATGCAGATTACGACCGCGTGATGCCTTGGCTTGAGGAAAGCCTGAACCGCATGCCGATCTTTGCCGAATTGGGCATTCAACGCGAAGTCCACGGCGCAATCAGCCACCCGCCAGATGGCAACCCGCTGATTGGCCCCGCGCCGGGTGTGCGCAACTACTGGTGCTGCTGCGGAACGCAGATCGGCATTGGCTGGGGGCCGGGGCTGACGCGTGAATTGGCGCGCTGGATGGTGCATGGGGCAGCGGATATTTCGATGCGCGATTATGATCCGCGCCGGTT
>JALQTR010000090.1 GCA_023260835.1 Paracoccaceae bacterium | reverse complement strand
AGATCAGTGGTCGGTTCGTCCAGCACCAGCAGGTTGCATGGCTGGGCCAGCAATTTGGCCAGCAACAGCCGCGCCTTTTCCCCGCCCGACAGGGCGCGCACGGGCGCGCGGGCCTGGGCTTCGTCGAACAGAAAATCCTTTAGATATCCAACCACATGGCGCGGGGTGCCGCGCACCATCACCTGATCGGCCTTGCCCGACACGCGCATGGTTTTATCGCCTGTCAGGTTTTCCCAAAGCGACGCATCCAGATCCAGCTGCGCGCGGTTTTGGTCAAATACCGCCACCTCAAGGTTGGTGCCCAGTTTCACATCGCCCGCGTCGGGATCAATCTGCCCCAGCGCCAGTTTGATCAGCGTGGTTTTGCCCGCGCCATTGGGGCCGACAAAGGCCACCCGATCGCCGCGTTGCACAGTCAGATCAAAGGATTTGCAAATCGCCTTATCGGCAAAGGATTTGCCAACCCCCGTCATTTCAATGACTTTCTTGCCGGATGTGCTGCCGCTGCTGACGGCCAGCGCGGCGCCGCCTTGGCGGCGAATCATATTGGATCGTTCGGCGCGCAGATCCTGCAGGGCGCGCAGGCGGCCCTGATTGCGGGTGCGCCGGGCGCTGATGCCTTCGACCGCCCATTTGGCTTCGGCCTTGATTTTGCGGTCCAGCTTGTGGCGGGCGATGTCCTCTTCTTCCCAGATTTTATCGCGCCAAGCCTCGAACCCGCCAAAGCCGATTTCCTGACGGCGCAGAACGGATCGGTCCAGCCAGAATGTGGTGCGGGTTAAGCGGTTCAGAAATGCGCGGTCGTGGCTGATGATGATAAAGGCGGATTTGCTGCGGGACAGTTCATCCTCGAGCCAGGTGATGGCTTCGATGTCCAAATGGTTGGTGGGTTCGTCCAGCAACAACAGATCAGGGTCCTGCGCCATCAGCCGCGCCAGCGCGGCGCGGCGACGTTCCCCGCCTGATGCGGTGGCGGTGGGGCGATTGGGGTCGAATTTCAGCCCCGCGCCTGCGCGTTCCACCAGATATTGCTGGCCCGGGTCCAGCCCCTCGGTTGCGAAATCCCCCAGCGTGGCAAAGCCGGTTAAATCGGGGTCCTGTTCCATATACCCCACGCTGTGCCCAGATGGGACAACGCAGGCCCCGCGGTCGGGTTCGACCAGACCGGCCATGACCTTCATCAAGGTGGATTTGCCCGACCCATTGCGCCCCACCAAGGCGGCGCGATCGCCGGCGTTGACGGTCATATTGATCCCATCGAAAATGGGGTCCCCGCCAAAGGTAAGCGAAATGTCGGAAAGCTGTAAAATCGGTGCGCGTGCCATGCTCGTATCGCTAGGGCCGCGGGGGGATAAAGTCAACGGGGGCTATTGCGCCCGCCCTGCCAACAGGCTGCGTTTGCGGGCAGGGGGGATGCGGGCGATTTCCACCCCCGTGAAGACATGCATGGTGTTCAGATCGTGATCAATCACCGCATGGTCGCTGACCCAGCCGCCCAGCCCCAGATAGGCCCGCAACAGGGGCGGCATCTGCGCCATGGCGCGGCGCGGATCAAAGGGCGTATCGGGCAGGGACAGGATATGGGGCGCAATGGCGGCCGGCGACAGGGCGGCAGGCGCCAGATGATGCTGCGCCAGATACGCAAGGCTGTCCTGAAACGGCGCGGGATCTGTGCCTTTGAACGATGCGCAACCGCACAGCAGGGCCGCCCCGCAATCCTGTACCATCCCCGCCAGCCATGCCAAAATGGCGCGCAAAATGCCGGGGTCCTGTGCATTTGGGGCCACACACAGCCGGCCCAATTCAATCACAGGGGCGGTGATTTGGTCCAAGGAGGACAGGCCATAAAATTGCCCGCTGTAGCCCGATTGCAGATCGCGGCCCGTGGGGTGCTGCCAAAACCGCATCGCGGCGCAGGGGGTATCTGCGCCGCTGCGGTGGACCAAAAGATGTTGGCAGCTGGCATCAAACGGATCGGTATCGCGCAAATGCGCATCTTGCGCCGCGCGTTCAGGCATAAAGCAAATTGCGCGCAGCCGCCCAGCCTGTGCCACTTGGGCATCCGTTGCCGCAAGGCAGATGCGATAAGCGCTGTCTGCGGGGGCTAATTTGGACGAATCAATCACGCTCATGCGGTCAAATATGACCGAATTATCATGACGCGCCTATGACAGAGTTTGGGATCAGTTAAACACATCTTCGGCCGAGAAGCGGCCCAATCGGGAAATGATCTGCGCAATGTAATTGGGGCGGATTTCCGCGCCTTCGGACACGCGCAGGGCCAGCGGGACGTATTGTCCATCTTCCAGCGACAAACGCGCAACGCTTTCGACGCGGTCGTTTTCATCAAAGGAAATGGCCACCACTTCGCGCGAAATCACACGCGGGGCGCGCGGGCCGTTGGCCGCAAAGGTGCTGCGCACGTAATAATAGCTGTTTTTGTCGCGCATGGATTGCGCGGCGGGGGCGCCAATCACCTGGTCCACGCGGGCGCGGTCGTCCTGACCGGGGTTGATCTGCGCCAATTCAGCTGCACGCGGGATATAGCCATGTTGGCTGATCCGGTCCGCACAGGCCCCAAGCGCAGCAAGACAAAGGGCCAGACCCGGCAAAAGCAGCTTTGACATAGGAGTTTCCCTTTTCAATCATCGACCAGTTTTGATAAGGCATTAAAGACAAATCCGTCCGCTTTCAACATCAAGACGAAAGCCATGCGCAAAAGGCTGCCAAATGACCGAAAATTCACCGCATATTCTGATCACATCCGAATTGCCAAAACGCAAACCCACACGATTTGATGTGGCACTGGATGCGGATCTTGCCCTGCGCGTGGCCAATGATCTGCGCATCAGCGGCCTGCGCAAATGCCGGCTGCAGGGCCAGATTGCCCCCGTTGGTGCGCGCGATTTTCAACTGACGGCGCAATTGGGGGCAACCGTGACCCAGCCTTGCGTGGTCACGTTGGAACCGGTCAGCACCCGAATCGACACGCAATTCACCCGCCGCTACAGCCCCGATGCGCAGCCCGAATTTGGCGAGGGCGAATATGAAATGCCCCAAGATGATACGTTAGAGCCCTTGACCCCGCAGATTGATCTGCTGGCCCTTTTGCAAGAGGAGCTGGCCCTGGCGCTGCCGCTTTATCCGCGCAAAGACGCACAGGATTTTGACGGGCTGGCCGTGGCGGAAAAAGGCATCGCCCCCCTGCGGGATGAGGATCTGCGCCCCTTTGCCGGGCTGGCCGCGCTGCGCGATAAGCTGGCCAAGGGGGATGAATAACCATTTGCGCATAAAATCGGCTTGCAAAATTCATAATCGCGCGTATTTTCGCGGCTCTTACGGATTTTGGGGTTGCCTGCGCTGCCAAAACAAGAGTATGTGCAGCCAATCCAATTTACGCGGGTCCTGATGGGCCCTAATTCGAATGCGGGCCAATTGGCCCTAAACTGAAGAGAAGGTTGAGACATGGCCGTCCAACAGAATAAAGTATCCAAATCGCGTCGCAACAACCGCCGTGCGCATGATGCACTGGTTGCTGGCAACCCAAATGAATGCACCAACTGTGGTGAGCTGAAGCGCCCACACCATGTGTGCCCATCCTGCGGCCACTATGCAGACCGTGAAGTGGTCGCAATGGTGGAAGAGGTTGCTCTGGACGAAGACGCGGCCTAAGCGTCTGGTTTTGGGGTTAAGGCAGCATGAACGCATCGCACACCCCAGACATCGGGCTGACCCAGTCTACAGTCATCAGTGTCGACGCCATGGGCGGCGACCTTGGGCCGGCGGCAGTTGTCGCCGGCGCAGCGCGTTCTGCGCGCAAAAACCCTGACATTGCTTTTATCCTGCACGGGCCGGAAACGGAACTTGCCCCATTGGTGGCCAAATACCCAGAATTGCAGGGCAAATGCACAGTGCATAACGCCGTAGGCGTGGTGCAAATGTCGGATAAACCCAGCCAAGTGATGCGCAGCGGCAAGGACACATCCATGTGGTCCGCCATTGATGCGGTGCGCGATAAATCCGCGGCGGTCTGTGTCAGCTGCGGCAACACCGGCGCGTTGATGGCCCTGTCGATGGTGCGGCTGCGCAAATTGCCCGGTGTGAACCGTCCCGCGATTGCGGTGATGTGGCCATCGCGCAATCCGCAAGGATATAATGTAATGCTGGATGTGGGCGCTGACATTCGCGCCGATGGCGAAGATCTGGCCAATTACGCGCTGATGGGCGTGGCCTATGCCCGCGAGGGGCTGGGACTGGTACGCCCACGCGTGGGCCTGCTGAATGTCGGAACCGAAGAAAACAAAGGCCGGGCCGAGCTGAAAGACGCGCAAGAGCGCATGGAAAAGATGCAGCGCGATGCTGGGTTTGACTATGTCGGGTTTGTCGAAGGCGGCGATATTGGCGGCACGCGCTGCGATGTGATCGTCACCGATGGGTTCACAGGCAATATTGCGCTGAAAACCGGCGAAGGCACCGCCAAACTGATTGGCGATTTCACCCGCGATGCGTTCACCCACAGCCTGTGGTCGAAACTGGGGGCGTTATGTGCGCGCGGATCGCTGATGCGGCTGCGCAAACGGATGGATCCACGCCGATCCAATGGGGGCGTTTTCATCGGGCTGAACGGCACTGTGGTGAAATCGCATGGGTCGGCTGATGAATTGGCCGTATCATCGGCGATTAAGCTGGCGTTCCGGTTGGCGCAATCTGGATTTACAGACCATTTGGCGGCAAGGGTTGCATCTGCTGCCGCTCTTGCGCAGGATGATCCCCAGCCGCAGCAAAACCAAGAGTGATATTATGATCGAACGTGCCGTCGTCATCGGGGTTGGGCATTATCTGCCACAAAATACTGTCCCAAACAGCTATTTCGAGGACAATCTGGACACGACCGATGAATGGATCCGCGCGCGATCGGGCATTGAACGGCGCCATTTCGCCGCCGAAGATGAAACCACATCGCAATTGGCCATCCATGCCGGCACTGCCGCGCTGGCCGATGCGGGGCTGGTGGCTGATGATATTGATGCGGTGATTGTCGCCACATCCACCGCCGATTTAACGTTTCCATCCGCGGCCACGATGGTGCAGGCGGGGCTGGGGATGACGCGCGGTTTTGCGTTTGATGTGCAGGCGGTTTGCGCGGGGTTCATCTATGCGCTGTCGACGGCCAATGCCTATATCATGTCGGGGCAGGCGCGGCGGGTGATGGTGATCGGCGCGGAAACCTTTTCGCGCATTATGGATTGGTCGGACCGGTCGACCTGTGTTTTGTTCGGCGATGGCGCCGGCGCCCTGATCCTTGAGGCGCAATCGGGCAGTGGCGACAAAACCGACCGTGGCATTTTGGGCGTCGATCTGAATTCGGACGGGCAATTTCGCGATCTGCTGTATGTCGATGGCGGCGTCAGCACCCGCAGCACCGGATATCTGCGGATGCAGGGGAATCAGGTATTCCGCCATGCGGTGGAAAAACTGGCCGGTGCGGCATCGGCCGCGATGGATCGCGCGGGTGTTGTGA
>JALQTR010000075.1 GCA_023260835.1 Paracoccaceae bacterium | reverse complement strand
GCTTTGGTCGGGCCACGGGATCGCTGGATCAGCTTCTCAGATTTTCGCGACATGTTCCTGTTTGAAGAAGTGGATTTTTAATCATGGACGCGGTGATCAAAGAGACAGAGCTGATGCGCCAGCAGGGGGCTACCCAATACGCCATCAGCCAGCGGTATCGCAAAGAATATACATGGGTGCGTAATATTGATGGGGCAGAGCGCCCGTTAGATGGTGGATACACAGCCGCCCGTTGCGCTGGACGTGATGCATATGAAATTAGCCTGCCCGCCGCGACGAGGGCTGGTAAACACGCTGCGGACACAGCGTGGCCCGTCCTGATCGATGGATCGACTGATGCTACCAATCAGGTTGGCGTCGTTGATCTATTGCCAGATGGGATTGGCTTGCTTCGGTTTTCCAGGTCGGAAAAGGGGCGTGCAGCTGAAACTGCATTTTCCACAAAGCATGCCGAACTTAGCGTCGCTACGCGCAGATGTGCGAATGGTCAGGAAAGGCCAGTTGCTGTCGCTATGCGCATGCGGGGTACATCCCGCGATGACGAAGGAGCGCAAAATATGGAAGCGCAAGAAATCGCCCGCCTGGGCAATAAATATGGTCATGCTGAGATGGCGAACCAAGCTATCCTTGATGGCCAATCACTCGATGAATTCCGCAGCACATTGCTAGAGAAAACATCATCATCACCACTAAGCACGCCTACTGTGCATCAAACGACAGAGCGCCAGTTTAATCTTGGTTCTGCATTGCGTGCAGAGATCACTGGAGATTGGTCTAGCGCTGGGTATGAGCGCGAAGCCTCTCAGGAAGCGCGCAAAGCATACCCTGGAACCGCACGCGGGCTAGTGGTGCCTCCCTCCGCTGTGTTGGGCCAACGAGCGGCTATCACCTCCACAGGGGGCGCAGCGGACGCTGTAGAAACCAACCTGCGGCCAGATATGTTTATCGACAAGCTTCGCGCTGGGTCGAGCGTAATGGCAGCTGGAGCAACAGTGATGTCAGGCTTGCAGCGTGGCATTGTAATCCCCAAGCATACCACTGATGCAACGGCTCAATGGCTTGCAGAAGGGGCGGCGGCGACTGAAAGCTCAATCGATATTGGGTCGATCAGTTTAAGCTTAAAGCGTGTCAGTGGCACCCAGAGCTATACGCGTGAAGCTCTACTGCAAGCACAGCCGGCAATTGATGAGATTGTGCGCCGATCAATCACGACGCAGTTGATGCAAGCGATCGATCTGGCAGGCTTGGAAGGCACTGGCGCTAATAACCAGCCGACGGGTGTTCTGAACACATCTGGGGTTAATACACTGACTACAACCACTGTTGACGCAATCAGTCATTCAGAAGCGCTGCAAGCATTGAGCGCCATTGAGGCTGATAACGTGGCAACGCAGGGCGCAGTCTGGATTATGAACCCAGTGGACTTTGCATCCATCGCAGCCACCACTGTCGATAGCGGATCCGGTCGGTTTGTCATTGAGAATGGCACACTACATGGCCGTCGAGTGATCCAGACAACTAAGGCCACCCAAGGCACAGTTTATCTGGGCGTGTGGGAAAATCTGCTGATTGGCCAGTTTGGCGGGATTGATCTGATCGTAGACCCGTATAGCGCGGCAACCAGCGCGAAGGTCGCAATCACCTGTCATATGATGGCCGACGTTGCTGTGCGCCATCCAGAGGCGTTCAATGTAATCACATTGGCTTCGGCGTAAGAATCGCATGCTGGGCTATCTGACAGGCCCAGGGTGAGCGTCTGGCGTTCTCAGTCGCGCGCAGACGAAGCGGCGTATTCACGGGCGCTGCGGATAGACCCGATCAGGCTAGGCTTGGTCGGGTTTTTTTATCAAATTAAAACTGTATCCGGGTTTGTATCCATAATCCGCAAACGTGAATTAAACACTTATTATTCAATGACATAATGGGATAATATGGCGGAGAGACAGGGATTCGAACCCTGGGTGCCCGTGAAGGCACAACGGTTTTCGAGACCGCCCCGTTCGACCACTCCGGCACCTCTCCGCGGGGGTCTTGTGCTCATTAGGGGTTTGGATTGGCCGGTGCAAGGGGAAAATCGCGCGGTTGGGTGGTGTTATTGGGGATTTGCGCTTGACAGTCCAGTCCGCTTTGTCGATAAGCGCGCGAACTGCCTGCCCTTATTGGGTTTGCGGTTATGACATACGTCCCAAAGGACGCGCTGTTCGAGGCGGGGACCCCCGTAAACAGGCAAAGCCGGGCCAAAGAACGCGAAAATTGAAAAGGACTTACGCATGTTTGCGGTAATGAAGACAGGTGGCAAGCAATACAAAGTGCAAGCGGGTGACGTTTTGCGCGTTGAAAAATTGGCTGCCGACGCTGGTGAAAAAATCCAGTTCAACGAAATTCTGATGCTGGGCGGTGATGCGCCTGTGATCGGTGCGCCCACTGTGGCAGGCGCCGCTGTGCAGGCCCAAGTGATCGACCAGATCAAAGGCGAAAAAACAATCAGCTTTGTGAAACGCCGTCGTAAGCATTCCAGCCAGCGCACCCGTGGCCACCGCCAGCAGCTGACGCTGCTGCGTGTGACGGACATCCTGGCCAAAGGCGCTGATAAATCAGGCGTTAAGGCGGCAATTGGTGCCGGTTCTGCACCAGCTGGTGCAAAACCTGCGGCGGCCCCTGCCAAAGCGGCCCCAAAGGCTGCGGCGCCTAAAGCGGCTGCCCCTAAAGCAGCACCTGCTGCATCAGCTGGGTCTGATGATCTGAAACAGCTGTCAGGTGTTGGCCCCGCACTGGAGAAGAAGCTGATTGCCGCAGGCATCACCAGCTACGCCCAGATTGCCGCATGGTCGGCAGCGGATATCGCGGCATTGGACGATGCGATCGCGAAAAAAGCAGAAAAAGAAGGCTGGGTCGAACAGGCCAAAGCCCTTGGCGCATAAAGGAGAACACCCATGGCACATAAAAAAGCAGGCGGTTCATCCCGTAACGGGCGCGATTCAGACGGTCGTCGCCTTGGCGTAAAACTGTACGGTGGCCAAGCGGCCATCCCTGGCAACATCATCGTGCGCCAGCGCGGCACAAAGTGGTGGCCAGGTGAGGGCGTTGGCATTGGCCGTGATCACACGATCTTTGCCACGACCGAAGGTAAAGTGACCTTCCACAAAGGCCTGAAAGGTCGCACCTTTATTTCGGTTTTGCCAGCAGCGGAAGCCGCTGAGTAATTCCGATTTTCTTGGGTTTATGAAGACAAGGGATCGGGCCTGTTCCGGTCCCTTTTTGCCGTTTTGGGCGCAATTAACTGATAGCGAGCTGTTATGAAATTTCTTGACCTATGCAAAGTATACATCCGTTCGGGCGCGGGCGGCGGCGGGTCTGTCAGTTTCCGGCGGGAAAAATTCATCGAATATGGCGGTCCCGATGGCGGCGATGGCGGTCATGGCGGGTCGGTTTGGGCCGAAGCGGTCGAGGGGCTGAATACTCTGATTGATTTTCGCTATCAGCAGCATTTCTTTGCCGATAATGGCCGCCCTGGTATGGGCCAACAGCGCAGCGGCGCGCGCGGCGAAGACATCGTTTTGCGTGTGCCGGTTGGCACAGAAATCCTGGATGAAGATGAAGAAACATTGATTGCCGATATGACCGAGGTGGGGCAGCGTGTGCTGCTGGCCAAAGGCGGCAATGGCGGCTGGGGGAATTTGCATTTCAAATCTGCCACCAATCAGGCGCCACGCCGCGCCAACCCTGGTCAACCCGGGGTGGAACGTACATTATGGCTGCGGCTGAAGCTGATTGCAGATGTTGGCCTGTTGGGCCTGCCCAATGCCGGAAAATCCACCTTTTTGGCCGCCAGTTCCAACGCGCGGCCCAAAATTGCTGATTATCCGTTCACAACACTGCACCCGAATTTGGGGGTTGTCGGGATTGATGGCGCGGAATTCGTTGTGGCGGATATCCCCGGCCTGATCGAAGGCGCGTCTGAAGGGCGGGGCTTGGGTGATCTGTTCTTGGGCCATGTTGAACGCTGCGCTGTGCTTTTGCACCTGATTGATGGCACATCGGGCGATCCGATGCGCGATTACGCGACAATTATTCATGAAATCACCGCCTATGATACGATTTTGGCCGATAAACCGCGTGTGACGGTTTTGAACAAAATCGATGCATTGGACGCCGAGGAACGCGTGTTTTTGCAAGATGAGCTGGAGGCCGCAACAGGTGTTCGCCCCATGCTGATGTCCGGCGCCAGCGGCGAGGGCCTGCCGCAGGTTCTGCGCGCCCTGCGCAGCCATATCACATCCCTGTCGGCCAATGGCGCCGAGGAGGAGGGGCCATGGCAACCCTAACTGATGCGCGCCGTTTGGTTGTTAAAATCGGTTCGGCGCTTTTGGTGGATGCCGCCTCTGGCGGGCTGCGGCGCGCGTGGCTTTGCAGCTTGGCGGATGATGTGGCACGGTTGCGCGCGCGCGGTGTGGATGTTGTTCTGGTGTCCTCTGGCTCGATCGCTTTGGGGCGGCGGTTGCTGAACTTGGCCCCTGGCGCTTTGGCGCTGGAACAGGCACAAGCCGCGGCCGCCGTGGGGCAGATTCAGCTGGCCCGCGCCTATGAAGAGGCGCTTGGCGCGCATGGGATCCTGACCGCGCAGGTTCTGGTGACGTTAGAGGACAGCAGCGACCGGCGGCGTTATTTGAATTCGCGGGCGACATTGCAGACATTGCTGTCCCTTGGCACCGTACCGATTGTGAACGAAAACGACACAATCGCCACAGATGAGATCCGTTTTGGTGATAATGACCGATTGGCGGCGCAGGTTGCTGTGACGATCGAGGCTGACCAGCTGGTGCTGTTATCGGATGTCGATGGGTTTTATTCGGCGAACCCCGCAACCGATCCAACCGCACAGAGGTTTGACATTGTGGATCACATCACCCCCCAGATCGAGGCGATGGCGGGTGATCCGGTGTCCGGTCTGTCCAAAGGGGGGATGAAGACCAAATTGATGGCGGCAAAAACCGCCACCGCATCGGGCTGTGCCATGGCGATCACGCATGGGTTTGCGGATGCGCCCCTTGCACGGCTTGAAGCAGGGGAAGCGGCGACATGGTTCACCGCACAAATCGACCCCCATGCCGCGCGCAAACGCTGGATTGCGGCGATGAAACCGATGGGTGTTTTGCAAATTGATGATGGGGCTGTGGCGGCTTTGGCGCGGGGCAATTCGCTGTTGCCTGCAGGGGTTTGCAGCGTTTCTGGTGACTTCGGCCGGGGCGAGCCGGTGTCCATCATGGATGGAAACGGCCATATATTGGGCCAGGGCCTGTGCCGATATACCGCGGCCGAGGCGACGATGATCACCGGCGCGCGCAGTGATCAGGTGGAACAGATTTTGGGTGGGTCAGCCCGATCCGCGATGGTGCATCGGGACGATATGGCTATGTCATTATAGGGGGTATTTATGGATCAAGCGATTAAAACCATGATGGATCAAATCGGCGCGGATGCTAAATCAGCTGCGGCGCAGCTGGCCTATGCCAGCACCGATGCGAAAAACACGGCGCTGCGTGTGGCAGCAGATTCTGTGATGAACAGCATTCCGGCAATCATCGACGCCAATGCCAAAGATCTGGACTACGGCCGCGAAAAGGGCCTGTCGGCGCCCATGATGGACCGCTTGATGCTGGATCAGGGGCGCCTTGCAGGTGTCGCACAGGCGCTGCGCGATATTGCTGATTTTCCAGATCCCGTTGGTCAGGTTATGGCTGCGTGGGATCGCCCCACGGGGCTGCATATCGAACGCCAGCGCACACCGCTGGGGGTAATCGGGGTGATCTATGAAAGCCGCCCGAATGTAACGGCGGATGCCGGGGCGCTGTGCCTGAAGGCGGGCAATGCGGTGATCCTGCGCGGCGGGTCCGAAGGGCTGCACAGCGCCACCGCGTTACATGGCTGTTTGGTGGATGGTCTGCGCGCGGCTGGTTTGCCCGCCACCGCAATCCAGCTGATCCCCACGCGCGATCGCGCGGCGGTGCAGTATTTGCTGGGTATGGTGGATACAGTGGATGTGATCGTCCCACGTGGCGGCAAAGGCCTTGTGGGTCTGGTTCAGCGCGAGGCCCGCGTGCCTGTGTTTTCCCATCTGGAGGGCATCGTGCATATCTATGTCGATAAAGCGGCCGATCCGGCCAAAGCGATGGATTTGGTGCTGAATGCCAAAACCCGCCGGGTCAGCATTTGCGGCGCGGCCGAATGCCTGCTGTTGCACAAGGATATTGCCCAGGGGCTGGGCAATGATCTGGTGCAGATGCTGAAAACCGCGGGCGTGCGGGTGCATGGTGGCCCTGGGGTGGATGGCACCATGCCCGCCACGGATGATGATTGGGGCCGCGAATATCTGGACATGGATATCGCGGTGCGCATCGTCGATGATATTGATGATGCAATCGCCCATATTGGCCGATTTGGGTCCAGTCACACCGATTGCATCTTATCCGAAGATGCTGCTGCACAGGCGCATTTCACATCCCGCGTGGACAGCGCGATTGTGATGGTGAATGCGTCGACCCAATTCGCCGATGGCGGCGAGTTTGGCATGGGCGGTGAAATTGGCATTGCCACAGGTAAGCTGCACGCGCGCGGCCCTGTGGGCGTGGAACAATTGACCAGCTTCAAATACATCGTGCGCGGGGATGGAACCACCCGCGCCTGATGGCCCGCATTAGAACCGAATAATCGGGCTGCTGCCGAATAAATCCAGATCCACATCCTTGCCCGCGGCCAATAAATTCAGCCGCAGGGCAAGGAATTGGATATGCATGGATTGAATATCGCTGCCATCATTCATGCCGCTGATAATATGCCACAGCGATCGTTCCACCTGCATCGTTTCACAGTCACAGCTGATCGTCCACAGGTCGTTCTTTTCATCGATCATGATCTGCCCCCCGCGCGGCAGGGCGGATCGAAAACACAACATTGCCAGCACAGCCAGCTGCGCGTCACGGCGCGGGATGTCATGATGGCAGTTACATTGCAGTTGGCACCGACCGTCCATGGCGCAATCCTTTACCAATGCGATGCTATCTGCATGGCTGAATACATCCGTTTCTTTGTGTGATCCAAATGCCAGGCGGAACATCCGCAACCGGCTGGCCGCAGCGGCGCAGCTTTCATCGATCAAGGATAATTCCGGTGCCGGGACGCTGGGCATCAGGGATAACAGCTCGACCCCATTGGAAATGGCGCCAATTGGCGATACCATATCATGAACAATCCGTGCGACGATTTTTTGCGCCAGTTGAAGCTGAGTAACCGAACCAGTTTGGGACATAAGGAACCTTTAATAATGACCATTCAAAACGCGAATATGTTTTTGCAACCGGGCGATTTGGTGCGTCATCCCACCCAAAAGGATTGGGGAATCGGGCAGGTTCAATCCAATATTGCCGGCAAAATCACAGTGAATTTTACCGAAGCAGGCAAGGTGGTGATTGATGGCGCACGAATCGTATTGCATGAGGTGATAGAACCAAGAAACTCTTAACCAAGATTAAACAATGCCACAGCTTTGCGCATTTTGGGTAAATTTAGTATAAATAAATGGAAAATGGGCTGAAACAAATGCAGGTGCGATTGGCCGTCACAGACCAAGATTTGGCAGATGTTCAGCGGCTGCGCTATGATGTGTTTGTCGAACAGATGGGCGCAGCTGGGATGGTGGACCACCATGCCCGGCGCGAGGCCGATCAATTTGATGATCATGCCGCGCATTTGATGGTGACAGATGGGGAACAGGTTTTGGCGGTGTGCCGTCTGATGGATCAGGCGGCGGCGCAATCGGCAGGCGGGTTTTATTCGGCCAGTGAGTTTGACCTTGGCCCGCTTTTGCACAGCGGAAAATCGCTTTTGGAAATGGGGCGGCTTTGTCTCCATCCCGATCATCGTGGCGGTGCGGTTTTGGCGCAGCTGTGGGCGGGGTTGGCGGATTATGTTGCGCAAGGTGGGTATGATTTGTTGTTTGGGACGGCCTCTTTTTCTGGATCAGATGCGCAGTCTTTGGCGTTGGTGTTATCTTGGCTGCATGACAATCATTTGGCGCCGTCTGATATTTGTCCACGATCCAAACAACCTGCTGAATTTTCCCGCATATCCAATCCCGATCGACGCGCCGCGGCGCTGGCTTTGCCGCCGCTGATCAAGGCCTATATCCGGTATGGCGGCAAAATCGGGCAGGGGGCCTTTGTGGATCGGGCGTTTAACACTGTTGATGTGCTTATGCTGTTGGATTTGGCCACCGCCAATCAGGCGTTTATTCGTCGCGCCATGGGGCCAAAATCATGAGCATGACTTGGCGCGGTGCCCCAGAAACCGAATTTGCCCCAATATCAGTGCGCGGTTGGGTGCGAGTGATCCGGCGGGGGGTGCCGGTTTTGTGCATTTTGGGGCTGGGTGTTCTGGCCACGCTGCTGTTGCGCCTGCCTGAACGTTTGCTGTGCGGGCCAAAGCGGCCGGTGACGCCCTTTCTTACTCAGTGGGTCTGCCGGTCGGCCATCTGGCTTTTGGGGTTTCGATACACCGTTCGGGGATGCATCATGCGCAGCCCCGGGGCCGTTGTTGCCAATCATGTGTCGTGGTTAGACATATTTGCACTGAACGCCGCAAAGCGGGTGTATTTCGTAGCAAAATCCGAGGTTGCAGCTTGGGCGGGTATTGGATTTTTGGCGCAATTAACCGGCACATTGTTTATCAAACGGGATCCGCGTCACGCGCAGCAGCAAACTGATGATATGGTGCAGCGGTTTCAGATGGGGCATAAACTGCTGTTCTTCCCTGAAGGGACATCAACCGATGGGCTGCGGGTTTTGCCCTTTAAACCGGTTCTGTTCGAGGCCTTTTTCAAAACTGGCCAAACGGGTCTGGCCATTCAGCCCGTGGCCTTGCAATTTATCGCCCCGCGTTCTGCCCCTGCAGGGTTTTACGGATGGTGGGGCGATATGGGGTTTGGCGACCATCTTCTGCACGTGCTGTCTGCCCCGCGTCAGGGGGAAATTGTGGTGCATTATCTGCCCCCGCTGCGGCTGGCAGATTTCAGCGGCCGCAAGGCCATCGCTGCGGCTGCACAAACTGCAATCCAGCAGGTGATCGACCCAGACTGAGATTGAAATGTCGGAAACGTCAAAAACCACGGTCGCGTTTTGTCGGTTTACATTGGGGTATGCGGGCCAGAAGGGGGGCAAGTTCATAAGAAGGAATTTGCCCATGTTCGAATCAGACGCTTTGTCCGCAGTGCGCAAACCGATTGAGCAAGCCAAGGGGCTGCCCAATGCGCATTACATTGATGAAACCGTTTATATGGAAGAACGTCAGGCATTGTTGTTTAACAATTGGGCTGGCCTTGCGGTCAGCGCGGATGCCCCCGAAGTTGGGGATGCCGTGCCGATTGATTTCGTCGGAATGCCGCTGTTGATGGTGCGTGGGCGCGATGGCGGCCTGCGGGTGTTTCAGAACATCTGCCGCCACCGCGGTATGATTTTGGTGGAAGAACCCCGCAAAATCGAAGGTGCCATTCGCTGCCCCTATCACAGCTGGTGCTATGGCACCGATGGCCGTTTGGTCAGCACGCCTCATGTTGGCGGTCCGGGTCATAACACCCATGATGCGATCGATCGCGCCACGCTGGGCCTGACAGAAATCCGCAGCCATGAATGGATGGGGGTTGTTTGGGTCAATGTGTCAGGCGATGCGGCTGAATTTGATGTGGCAATGGCTGATGCCAAAGCACGTTGGGCTGAATTTGAAGGTCAACCTTTGTATCATGGGGGCGATTGCAGCAAATTCACCCTGAAGGTGAAAACAAACTGGAAGCTGGCGGTCGAAAATTATTGTGAATCCTATCACCTGCCATGGGTGCATCCGGGGCTGAACAGCTATTCGCGGCTTGAAGATCATTACAACATCGAAAACCCCGGTGCCTATTCAGGGCAGGGGACATTGGTGTATCGCCAGCTGGTTGGTGATAAGGGCAATAAATTCCCCGATTTCACCGACCTGAGCGATAAATGGGATGAGGCGGCCGAATATCTGGCGGTCTATCCCAATGTTTTGCTGGGTGTGCACCGCGATCACAGCTTTGCCATTATCCTGATGCCGCATGGCGTTGATGAAACCCATGAACATATCCACCTGTTCTATCCGCAGGCCGATGTTGACGCGGATATGAAAGTGAAAAACGCCGCGCTGTGGAAGACGGTTTTTGAAGAGGATGTCTTCGTTGTTGAAGGGATGCAGCGTGGGCGCCAAGCGGTGCATTTTGATGGCGGCCGCTTCTCGCCCGCGATGGATGGACCAACGCATTGCTTCCATGATTGGGTGGCATCACAGATGCAGGCCCATCGTACCCCAGCCGCGGCCGAGTAAACCGGTCCGATGGACATCGCATTGAATGAACAATTGCTGGCCGCGCACGCGGCCGGCGATAAACAGCAGCTGTCTCGCCTTTATGCCCAAGCGGCCGAGGCCGCAAATGACATTGATGCGCGCTGCTTTTTCCTTACACACGCCTATATCTTTGCGCTGGATTGCGGGGACGCTGCCGCGCGCGATTTGCACGCGCAGCTGTGTGCCCATGGGCGCGAGGCCTAGGCGCTATCTATGCCCCAGCCCGCACCGCTTCGCGGTACAAATGCCAGGTTGCGTGACCAAATAGGGGCAGCGTGATGAACAGCCCCAAAAACGCCGGCAGCATCGACAAAAAGGTGCATATGGCAATCAAACCGGCCCATAACAGCATGGGAAATGGGTTTTGCAGGACTGTTTGAAAGCTGGTGATCATTGCGGTGACAAAATCCACCTCGCGGTCCAACAGCAAGGGCAATGAAAACACCGTAATCATATACAAAACCAACGCGAACGCCGCACCGACAATGGTGCCAACCCCCAGCATCGTCAGGCCATTCGGGGTTAGATACACCGCGATCGAGCTGCTGATATTGGTCATGGTCGATAATCCCAAAAACAGCGCGAAAATCATATGGACCAGAAAAAACCAGAATAAAAAGACAATGATGATGACGGCAGCGATGGATGGCAGTTGCCGATGCCGTTGCGCCACGCAGACGCCGGCCACCTCGCACCAGCGCAGGGCGATGCCTTCTTCGCGCCGGCGGCTGGCCTCGTATAATCCAACGGCGGCGAATGGACCGATCAGAGGAAATCCAATTGCGGCCAGTACCAGCCAGTATGTCTGCCCTGTGGCATAGGTCACACCCATCATTGCCCAACCACCCGCCACGTAAAACCCAGCAAATAAAAACGCATAAAGCGGCGCGCCGCGCATATCCGCCCAGGCCAAACGCACTGCGCGGGTCAGCATGGGCAGTGATATCGCCCCCAGTGGTGGAACGCCCAATGGTCGCTGTGATGACATGATCCCCTCCTGTTTTTGGGTATCATGACGGGGTCTGCGCCGATAAAGCAAGGCTTTTGGCGTTATTCAGCCAGTTTTTGCAGCAATTCGCGGTGGCTGCTGGGGGCTGCATTCAATGCGCGGGTCAGCCGCGCGGCTGGCAGGGCCAATGCAACACAGGGGCCATGGGCCACCGCCGCCTGCTGCCATATCCCATAGCGCAGAAAATCACGCAGTCCCAATAATTCATCTTTTCCCATACGGGTGTAATGATTTGGGTGATGCGGATTATTCAGGATGATGCCGCCTTTGCGCAGTAAAAACAAATGGGTGATTGGCATGCCGGGGGTGAACAGAAGCTCGCCATGGATCAGGTGCATTTCTTGCCCGGTGATCGCTGCGGAAAAATCACGTTGATGGATCATAATGCATGATCCAGATGCGCCATGATGCGCTCGCCCGCCGCGGCACGTGCCAATGGCCATGTGATGGGCGCAGATTGATCCAGGGCGTGTTTGACGGCGGCACGGGGGGCTGCGTAATAAAACCCATCTGTTGTGGCGATTGCGGTGCTGCGATACTGGTCCAGCGCAAAAAATTCCGGCATCAGCACGGCATTTGGGGCCGCCAGCTTCAGCTTGCCAATTTTCACCGAACCCTTTTGCAGCAAAATCAGGCGGTCCGTTTCTTGCCCGCAGGATATAATCACATCCCCACGGGCAAACACCCCGCGCGGCAGGGTGGACAGATCTAGATTGTGCAAAAATCCAAGCGGCATAAACAGTTCCTTTCCAAACCAAACGGCGCTGGGGCAAATAATTTTAACGAATTACCGATGTATTTGACCCATCAAAAAGAGATGCGCCTTGCGCTTTAGGGTGTGGGTGATAGGTCTGATGTTAACCAGTTCATAATGATTGACCAAAATGCATCTAGATCATCTTGAAGCCGAAGCCATTTTTATCCTGCGTGAAGCGATTGGCGAGGGGCGTGCGCCAGTTATGCTGTTTTCAGCGGGCAAGGACAGCGCGGTTTTGTTGCATTTGGCGCGAAAGGCATTTGCGCCGCTGATCCCGCCCTTTGCATTGCTGCACGTGGATACAACGTGGAAATTTCGCCAGATGTACGCGTTTCGGGATCAAATGGCGCAGGCGGCTGGGATGCCATTGATTGTGCATCACAACCCCGATGCCTTGGCGCAGGGGATCAATCCGTTTGATCATGGTGCATTGCACACAGATCTTTGGAAAACTGAAGGGTTGCGCCAGGCGCTGGGTGCGGGCGGGTTCGATATGATCATCGGTGGCGCGCGCCGAGATGAGGAAAAATCCCGCGCAAAGGAACGTGTGTTTTCCCACCGCAACGCTCAACACCGATGGGATCCAAAATCGCAGCGCCCCGAACTGTGGTCGCTTTATAACACGCGCCTATCTGCCGGTGACAGCTTTCGGGTTTTTCCCCTGTCCAATTGGACAGAATTGGATATTTGGACCTATATTGCGCGGGAACATATTGATGTTCCAGATTTATATTTTGCCCAGATGCGCCCAACCGTTTTGCGCGATGGACAGATTTTTATGGTTGATGATGACCGATTTTTGCTGCGCGATGGAGAACAGGTGCAGCCACGCCAAATCCGGTTCCGCACGCTTGGGTGCTATCCATTGACGGCGGCGATGCGCAGTGATGCTAAAACGGTCACGGATGTTATCGCTGAAATGCGCCAAACGCGCCTGTCAGAGCGCGCTGGGCGGCTGATTGATGCAGATCCGGCCGCCTCGATGGAGATGAAAAAGCAAGAGGGGTATTTCTGAATGGACATAGCCCCAGAAAAACCCCTGATCCGGCTGGTCACTTGTGGATCCGTTGATGACGGCAAATCGACCCTGACAGGACGGTTGCTTTATGAATTGGGCGCCGTGTTTGACGATCATTTGGCCCAAATGCAAAAGGAAGGGCAGGTGGATTTTGCCGCTTTGAGTGATGGGCTGTCCGCCGAAGCCGAACAGGGCATCACCATTGATGTCGCGCACCGATATTGTGAAACGCCAGCGGCGAAATTCATCATAACTGATGCTCCCGGCCATGAAGAATACACCCGGAACATGGTCACGGCCGCGGCGGATGCGGATATTGCGCTGATTTTGATTGATATCACCCGCGGAATTTCACCGCAGACACTGCGGCATATCCACATCTGCCATCTGCTGGGTCTGCGCCGTATCGTCTTTGTGATCAATAAGATGGATTTAGTTGAATATTCCCGCATTGAATTCAATGACATATCTGTAGAAATTGACAGATTGATTGATCGTTTGGGATTGCCGGATGGCTGTGTCATTCCCATCAGCGCCGTGTTTGGCGAAAACCTGACGCAACACTCGGCGCGGATGCCGTGGTATGATGGCCATCCTTTGCTTCAGGCTTTGCTTGCACCGCTGCCGCAAAAGCGCGTGTTTGATGGGTTTCTTATGCCCGTGCAATATGTAGCGCGTGCGCCGAATGATCGGCGTCATTATATGGGGCAGGCCATAAGTGGGCGCATAAGGGCTAGGGATCCGGTTGTTATCTTGCCATCGGGGCAGGTCAGCCGCGTGGCGCAATTGGCTGGGCCTGATGGTCCGATTGAAAATGGCCAATCTGGGCAGGCGTTATCGGTGCAGCTGTCCGATGATGTGGATTGCGCACGCGGGCACGTGATTGCCAGCGCCGACACCCGCCCGCAAATGGCAGATCAATTCGAGGCAGATATCATTTGGATGCAGCGCAGCGGACTGATCCCGGGGCGCGCCTATGCAATGAAAATTGGGGCGCAATGGGTGAATGTGCGTTTGGCGGCCCCAAAGTATTTGGTCAATGTGCAAACGGGTGATCAGTTGGCCGCAAAATCATTGGGGATGAATGAAATTGGCCGTGTTGTGATCACGATTGATCGGATTATTCCCTTTGTCCCGTTTGATCTGTCGCATTATCTGGGTGGGTTTTTGCTGGTTGATAAGGTCTCAAATGAAACGGCTGGGGCCGGTATGATCCGCTTTGCCCTGCGGCGGGCGCAAAATATTCATTGGCAAGGCACGGATGTAACCGCGGCAGATCGCGCGCGGCAGCTGGGGCAGGCGCCCAAGGTGATCTGGCTGACGGGCCTGTCTGGATCGGGGAAATCAACCATTGCCAATGCTTTGGATCGGGCGCTTCTGGCGCAGGGGCGGCACAGTTATTTACTGGATGGGGATAATATCCGCCATGGTTTGAACAAGGATCTGGGGTTCACACAGGCAGATCGCATTGAAAACATCCGCCGCGTGGGCGAAGTGGCGCGCCTGATGGCCGATGCCGGCTTGATTGTGATCGCCGCCTTTATTTCGCCATTTGCGGCAGAACGTTCGATGGTTCGGGATATGCTGCCAAAGGGTGACTTCTGCGAGGTTCATATCGATGCCCCCTTACAGTTGTGCGAAGCGCGTGATGTAAAGGGGCTTTACGCCAAGGCGCGGCGCGGCGAGATCAAAAATTTCACTGGGATCGACAGCCCCTATGAGCCGCCACAAAACCCGGATGTGTATATCAACACAGACCAAACCCCCGTGGATCAGGCGGTTGCATTGATCCTTGAGTATTTGGCCCACTGACGTTGTCTTTGTCTGAAAAGGAAATCCCACAATGAAGATATTTAAAGCCACAGACCGCCCCACAACGGCCCCAAATCCAGATTATTTTCATGGGGATGTATTGCAAACACCGATTGTGACGGCCCCTGAACCGGCGCGGCTGCGTGCGTTGTTGGTCCAATTTGCCCCCGGGGCACGCACCGCGTGGCACACGCATCCTTTGGGGCAAACATTATATGTCACACAAGGCGTTGGCTATGTTGCGCTGCGCGGTCAGGCGCCGCAGCAAATCCGCGCGGGGGATACGGTTTGGATTCCGCCGCATATCGAACATTGGCATGGTGCGGCCCCCGATCACGCCATGGCGCATATCGCCATGCAAGAGGCCCAAAATGGCCAAGTGGCCGATTGGTTGGAGCATGTCAGCGACGCAGATTATCCAAGCCCCACGGCCCAGGCATGAGCGCGCTTTACATCGACGCCGATGCCTGCCCAGTAAAGGCCGAGGCCGAACGCGTTGCCACGCGCCACAAATGCCCTGTGTTTATGGTTAGCAATGGTGGTTTGCGCCCATCCACCAACCCGCTGGTACAAATGATCACCGTCCCCGATGGTCCGGATATTGCCGATATGTGGATTGCCGATCGTGCGGGGCAGGTGGATATTGTGGTGACAGGGGATATCCCACTGGCGGCAAAGGTGATCGCATCTGGCGCGCAGGTGATCAAACATGATGGCAGTTTGCTGACGGCGCGCAATATTGGGGATGCCTTGGCAACCCGCGATTTGATGCAGGATATCCGCGCGGCCAACCCATTTGCCCAAGGTGGTGGACGCCCCTTTTCAAAGGCCGATCGCGCGCGTTTTTTGGATAAGCTGGAAATGTTAATGCGGCAAATGACGCGGTAAAGGGCAGGGCTTTATTTACCCATCTGTGTTGCGCGGCTGGGGGTGCAAGCTGGCGCCCAAAATATGATCGGATGCATGGATCACATGGGCCGCCTTGCCCACGATCAATGGATCCGGCGCCTTTACCAGATGCTGATCCTTGTCAGGATAATCCAGACTGTGCAGAAAATGTTGCATCGCGTTTAACCGCGCGCGTTTTTTATCGTCTGATTTGATGATGGTCCAAGGGGCATCTGCGGTGTCGGTATAAAAGAACATCGCCTCTTTGGCTTCGGTGTAATCATCCCATTTTTCCAAGCTGGCTGTGTCAATGGGGCTCAGCTTCCAACGTTTCAATGGATCAGTGGCCCGCGCGGCAAAGCGGCGGCGCTGTTCCTCTTGGGTCACGGAAAACCAGAATTTGAACAGTTTCACACCCGAACGGACCAACATGCGTTCCAATTCGGGCGTTTGGCGCATAAATTCCAAATAGTCACTGGGATCACAAAACCCCATAACCCGTTCAACGCCTGCGCGGTTGTACCAGCTGCGGTCGAAAAACACCATTTCACCGGCTGTGGGCAGATGTGCGATATACCGTTGAAAATACCATTGTCCGCGTTCCACATCGCTGGGTTTGTTCAAGGCCACCACACGGGCTTCGCGTGGGTTTAGGTGTTCCATAAACCGTTTTATCGTGCCGCCTTTGCCCGCGGCATCGCGACCTTCGAAAAGGATAACGATCTTTTGCCCTGTTTCAGCGACCCATTTTTGAACCTTTAACAGTTCGACCTGCAAATGCGCCTTGCGCGCCTCGTAGCTGCGGCGCGAGAGCCGGTTTTCATAGGGGTATAGACCCGTTTCAAAGGCATGGCTGATTTGGGCGGCTGTTTGATGGTCCGTTGGGGCTGGGCTGATATCGGGCATGATTATCCTGTTTGTTCGTGCATCACAAAGCATCGCACAAACGGCAGGCCCCTGCCTTGACCGATGTCATGGCGTGCGCGCTTTACCCGCGTTTTTCAAAAACAGAATATTGGTATTTCTGCATGACCCCTGCCGGGGTGTGATGCGTGTATAGCTGCCTAACAACTGGTCTGAACCCATCTGGCGCGTGGCTGTGCAGTTCGGCGGCCAATTGATCAAAGCTGTATCTTTGTGTCGGAAGCCCTGCGCATTTTTGTGGGCCATCTTCGGCGAAGCTGGCGACGATGGCTTTTGCACCTGGGCGTAAGGCCCGCATCATGGTTTGCACATATCGCGCACGGTCTGATGGGTCGGTCAGGAAATGGAACATGGCGCGGTCATGCCACAGGTCGAATTGCCGATCCGGTGTCCAGCGTGTTGCGTCCTTGATGATCCAATTGATGTGATCTGCCAATGGTCCCAAACGATTGCGCGACCTCTCAAAGGCAGTTTCGGAAATATCCAACGCATAAAGCGGACCAAAGCCCGCGTGCAGCAAATGATCGATCAGCCGTGATGCGCCGGCGCCAATGTCAATGAAGGCTTCGCCCGTTTGCAAATAGGATTGGATCAGGGACAGCGATTGATCTGGCGCAGCTTCGTACCAGCCCAGCGTTTGGTCGTCACGCTGCGCATAGGTCCGGTTCCAATGGGGGGCGCAAAGATCATTCATAAAGAAAACTATGCGCAGATTGCTGCCAGCAGGCAAGCCATCATCGCATTTCGTGCTTTATATTATGGATTTGATCCTTATATACTGGTTCTAAAGAAATTGTGTGGGCTTGATATGGCAAAAGAAGATTTGGCTGCATTGATTGCGCTGCGTAAAATCGCGCTGAAAATGGAAGATGATTTGGGCGTCGGTCACATCCCCGCCCACGAACGTGAGGTCATTTTGGCCGCTCATGATGTGGCCAGTGACGATGGTTTGGTCCGCTCCGAACATATTCAAACGCATGAGTTCGTATCCAATATTTCACGCGCCACGTTTTTTCGGGCGCTGAATGCGCTGCTGGACAAGGGGTTATTGACCCGGGCGGGTGGGCGCAAACGCGGCGCATTCAAGGTGATGACCGGCAAATGAATTTGTCTTGGGCGGTGTTTGCGACACTCAGTTTATCCTATATGGCGTCATTTTCATTGATGACGGGGTTCATTGCCCCGCTGCAAAAGATAGTCGCCCCTGATGTGTCCATCCTGTCCAGCTTGCTGTTTCTGCCCCATGGTGTGCGGGTTCTGGCGTTTTATTTTTACGGCTGGCGAGGGTTCGTTTATTTAACGCCGCCGGCTGTTTCAATGTGGGCTTTGGCGGTTTACGGCAGTGATGTGCCGCTGCATTTTGCCGGAACAGCCGTGTCATTGATCGCAACCTATTTCGGTGTGCGCATTGTGCGCGCCATCTATGCCGAACCCGTGCAATCCGTTGGTCTGTTTTCCTGGCGTCATTTGATGCTGGCGGGGCTGATTGCCTCGGTCGGGAATTCCTATGGGTTGGCGGTGTTGCATCAGTCACAGATGACGCTGCCGTTGATCCTATCCTACATTATTGGGGATGTATCTGGGCAGATGGCAATGATGCTGTTGCTAATTGCCGTGTTTCGTGGGGCCGAACGTTTGGTTCAGGCCACAGCTGGCAAGGGTTAGTGCCCGCCGCCAATGGCCGCGGGCACAGAGCGTTTATTTCGACAAAATCGCGTAAATGTCATCCTTCAGCGCGGCGCGTTCTTTGCGCTTTTGCACCTCTGTCAGCTCTTCCATAGGCTCGACATTGGTTTCTGCGCGATGAATTTCGCGGTTCAGAACGTGATAGGCATCAGCCAATTTGGCAAAATGCGCGTCCGATTGTTTCAGCACGCTGATTTTATCGGCGTGTTCGGGGAATTCTTCGTGCAATTCATGGGGTGTATGCGACATGTGTTATGCTCCTTCATGTGTCTGAAGCCGACAATAGGCGCAGTTTTCGATGCGTGGTTTGATACGTATCAAACCCGCATCAAATTTATATCTTTTTTAACGCTGCTTGGTTTCCCAATCGGGATGGACCCAAGGCGCGCGGTTATCTGCGGGCAGGGGGGTGCGCCCCAAAATGTGATCGGCCATTTTTTCACCGGTCATGATGGATGGCGCATTCAGATTGCCATTGGTGATGCGCGGAAAGATGGAACTGTCTGCCACGCGCAGGTTCTGCACGCCGATCACGCGGCCTTGCGGGTCCACCACGGCCATTGGATCATCCGCCGCCCCCATGCGGGCGGTGCCGCAGGGGTGATAGGCGCTTTCGACATGGTCGCGAATGAAATCATTCAGCGCATCATCCGATTGCACATCCGCCCCGGGTTGAATTTCATGTTTCAGATAGAGCGCGAAGGCCGGTTGCGCGAAAATTTCCCGCGTCAGACGAATCGCGCGGCGGAAATCGGCCCAATCTTTGTCATGCGCCATATAGTTGAACAGGATTTTGGGTGGATCGGCTGGATCGGCAGATCGCAATGTGACCGACCCGCGCGATGGGCTGCGCATTGGGCCGACATGGGCCTGAAACCCATGCCCTTCGGCGGCGACTTGCCCATCATATCGTACAGCCAATGGCAAGAAATGATATTGCAAATCGGGGTAATCCACGCCGGCTTGGGATCGGATGAACGCGCAGCTTTCGAATTGGTTTGTTGCGCCGGGGCCGGTTTTTGTTAGCAGCCATTGCAGCCCAACCCAGGCCTTGCCCAGCAGGTTCCAATATTTGAACAAAGACACGGGCTGGGATGCAGCCATTTGGATGTACAGCTCCAAATGATCCTGAAGGTTTTGCCCAACGCCCGCGCGGTCGGCGATGACATCAATCCCATGGTCGCGCAGATGCGCGGCGGGTCCAATGCCCGATAGCATCAGCAGCTTGGGTGTGTTGATCGAAGATGCGGCAAGGATGACCTCGCGCGTGGCCTGCACTGTGACCTCGCCGCCTTTTTGGCGCAGGATCACGCCGGTTGCCCGCGTGCCATCCATCACAACGCGGGTGGCCAGCCCGCGCATCAGGCGGACGCGGCCCGTGGCCATGGCCGGACGAAGATAGGCCTTGGCCGCGGAATAGCGTTGCCCCTTATGCACCGTCATATCAAAGGGGCCAAACCCCTCTTGCTGTTGGCCGTTGTAATCATCGGTCACGGGGTATCCCGCTTCGCGTCCGGCTTCGACAAAGGCACGCACCAGCGGGTTATCACGTTTGCCGCGGGTCACATGCAGCGGGCCATCTGTGCCGCGCCACGCGGCATTGCCGCCATGGCCGCCGCTGTCCCAATGCTCCATCCGCTGGAAATAGGGCAGAACATCCGCATAGCCCCAGCCAGATGCACCCTGATCGCGCCAGTGATCATAATCGCGCGCATGGCCGCGCACATAGATCATGCCATTGATGCTGGAGGATCCGCCGATCACTTTGCCCCGTGGACAGGCCAGCCGCCGCCCACCCAAATGCGGTTCGGGTTCCGTGGCAAACCCCCAATCATAACGCGGCATATTCATCGGATAGGACAGCGCCCCAGGCATCTGAATCAGCGGCCCTGCATCGGACCCGCCGTATTCGATCACAATCACGCTGTGCCCAGCTTCGGCCAAACGGTATGCAACCGCGCAGCCGCCGCTGCCGGCGCCAACGACCACATAGTCGGCGGTATTTTGGGCATTATCAGACATCAAAACGGTGCTTCCACATCGCCCATGCGCACAAAGACGGATTTTACTTGGCTGTAATGTTTGATCGCTTCTTTGGAATTTTCACGCCCCACGCCCGATTGTTTGCTGCCGCCAAAGGGCAATTCAACTGGCGCGTCGTTGTAGGAATTGATGAAACAGCTGCCGGCCTCAAGCTGTGCAATGACACGGTGGGCGCGGGAAATATCGCGGGTGAACACGCCCGCTGACAGGCCAAATTCGGTGGCATTGGCGCGGGCGATGACCTCGGCTTCATCCGTGAAGGGAAGTACGGCCATGACAGGGCCAAAAATTTCTTCGCGGGCGATGGTCATATCATCGGTCACATCGGCAAAGACTGTGGGCTGGATATAGAAGCCGTCCCCCTCGACGATCGATCCGCCGGCCACCAGGCGCGCGCCTTCGGCCAGGCCTTTATTGATATAGGACATAACGATCTGCCGCTGCCGGTCGCTGACCATGGGGCCGAAGTTTGTGGCATCATTCAACGGATCGCCCATCACCACGCTCGATTGCAGCCGCGCGCATAGCCGGTCCAGAAATTTATCCTGCACGCTTTCATGGACAAAGACCCGGGTTCCGTTCGAACAGACCTGACCCGAGGAATAGAAATTCCCCAATATCGCCCCGCCCACGGCGTTTTCGATATCGGCATCATCAAAGATGATCAGCGGGGATTTGCCGCCCAATTCCATGGTGACGTGTTTCATCCCCTCGGCCGCGGTGGCATAGACCTTTTTGCCCGTCGGCACGGATCCCGTCAGCGAGACTTTGTTCACCCGATCATCACTGACCAGCGCATGCCCCACATCGCCATAGCCCTGCACGACATTATAAAGCCCCGCTGGCAGGCCGCAGTCATGCAGGATTTCAGCGACTTTCAGCGCGCACAGCGGCGTGGTTTCGGATGGTTTGAAGATCATCGCATTGCCACAGGCCAGCGCGGGCGCACCCTTCCAACAGGCGATCTGCGTGGGGTAATTCCAGGCGCCAATACCAACGCAAACGCCCAAGGCTTCGCGCACGGTATAGCCCCAGTTGCCATCGCCCAGCGGGATATGCTCGCCCGTCAGGGAGGGGGCCAGCGCGCCGAAATATTCCAGCGCATCGGCGCCTGATGTGGCATCGACAACAGATGTTTCTTGATAGGGTTTGCCAGTGTCCATGGTTTCCAGCACTGACAGATCATGGTTTAATTCGCGCATCCGGTCGGCCGCGCGGCGCAAGATGCGGCCGCGTTCAGTGCCGGACATTGCCGCCCAGGCCTTTTGCGCATCGCGTGCGGCGTTCAACGCCTTATCGATAATCGCAGGGGTGGCGCTGTGCAGCCGGGCGATGACCGCGCCAGTGGCGGGATAAATCACATCAATCGGCGCGCCGGCCGTATCTTCGATATATTCGCCATTAATGAAATGGCTGGCTTTGGGTTGGGTGTTAAATGTCATTGTTTTACCTGTTGTTATTCGCCGCGGGGAAAGCGTTTGCTGCTTTCCAGTACGTTCAGATCCATATGGTTGCGCATGTAACGTTCGGACGCCTTTTGCAAAGGTTGGAAGTCCCATGGGAAATACCCGCCCTGACGCAGGGCCGGATAAACCACCCAGCGGCGCGCCTGGCTTTGACGCACCTGCGCGTCAAATTGGGCCAGATCCCATTGTGCCTGGGCCATGGCGCGCAGGCGGGCATGGGTGTCCGTGTGATCGGGGTGACCTGCCAGATTTGTCAGCTCGGACGGGTCGTTTTCCAGATCGAACAGCTGATCGGGGTCCAGCGCGCACATGGTGAATTTCCAGCGCCCATCGCAGATGGCCACCAGCGGCGCATAAGAGGCCTCGGCCGCGTATTCCATCAAAACGGGGCCGCGCGCTGCGCCGTCCATGACGGGGCGCAGGCTTTCGCCCGCGGTCCAGGGGGCGACCTCATCCATCGATACGCCGGCCAGATCGCACAGTGTTGGGCAGACATCGATGGTGGATACAGGTGTGCGGTGCAGCCCCGGCTTCAGCCCCGGCCCCTTAATCATCAGTGGCACGCGGGCCGACCCTTCATAGAAGGACATTTTAAACCAAAGCCCCCGTTCGCCAAGCATATCGCCATGGTCCGAGACAAACAGCACATAGGTATCCTGATCCTGCCGCGTTGTGCGCAGCACCTCGAGTATTTCGCCGATTTTATCGTCCAAGTAGGAGATATTGGCAAAATAGGCGCGGCGCGCGCGGGCGATGTGATCATCGGTTATGGTAAAGCTGCGCCAATCGTTGGCATCAAAGATGCGTTTGGAATGCGGGTCCTGCGCGTCATATCCTGGATCCCCCACGGTGGGGTACAGATGGTCGCAATCTGCATAGAGGTCCCAATATTTGCGCCGCGCCACATAGGGATCATGCGGATGGGTAAAGCTGACCGTGACACACCATGGACGATCATCGGCACCGCGGGACAGATCATAAATCTTGCGCGTCGCGTGATAGGCAACTTCGTCGTCATATTCCATTTGGTTGGTGATCTCGGCCACACCGGCCCCGGTCACCGACCCCATG
>JALQTR010000055.1 GCA_023260835.1 Paracoccaceae bacterium | reverse complement strand
CGTCAGGTTTTTCCTGACCTGTCAGCATTTTGAACAGGGTTGATTTACCCGCGCCGTTCGGACCGATCACACCCACGATACCGCCGGGGGGCAGGGCAAAGGACAGATTTTCGATCAACAGCTTGTCGCCCATCGCCTTTTGCAGACCTTCAACCTCGATCACCTTGCCGCCCAGACGGGGGCCGTTTGGAATAACGATCTGGGCGCGCGTGATCTTGTCACGTTCGGATTGTCCCGCCAATTCGTTATAGGCGTTGATCCGCGCCTTTTGTTTGGCTTGGCGGGCTTTTTGACCCTGACGCATCCATTCCAATTCGCGTTCCAGTGTTTTTTGGCGGGATTTGTCTTCGCGCGCCTCTTGTTCCAGACGTTTGGCCTTTTGTTCCAGCCAAGCGGAATAGTTGCCCTCATATGGAATACCGCGGCCGCGGTCCAACTCCAAAATCCAGCCTGTAATGTCATCCAGGAAATAACGGTCGTGGGTGACAATCAGGATGGTTCCGGGGTAATCAATCAGGTGCTTTTGCAGCCATGCAATGGTTTCGGCGTCCAAATGGTTTGTGGGTTCGTCCAGCAGCAGCATCTCTGGCTGCTCTAGTAGCAGTTTGCACAATGCCACACGGCGGCGTTCGCCGCCGGACAAAGTGGACACATCCGCATCATCGGGGGGGCAGCGCAGGGCCTCCATCGCGACGTCGATTTGGTTGTCCAGATCCCAAAGGTTTTGGCTGTCAATTTCATCCTGCAATGCGGCCATTTCATCGGCGGTTTCATCGGAATAGTTCATTGCCAATTCGTTGAACCGATCCAGTTTGGCCTTTTTTTCGGCCACACCCAGCATAACATTTTCGCGCACGTTCAAGGTGTCGTCCAAATGGGGCTCTTGCGGCAGGTAGCCAACGCGCGCGCCTTCGGCGGCCCAGGCTTCGCCAGTGAAATCTTTATCAATGCCGGCCATGATGCGCATCAAGGTGGATTTACCCGCCCCGTTCACACCAACAACACCGATTTTCACACCGGGTAGGAAAGACAGACGGATGTTTTCAAAACACTTTTTTCCACCGGGATAGGTTTTTGACACCCCATCCATATGGTAGACATATTGATATGCAGCCATGGCGCAAATTCCTTTGATCGCTTTATTTGGATGTGTAGATAACGAAGGCGGCGGTTCCGTGCAATCACTTGCGGCATGATTTTCCGCTTGGGGCGGCGCTGTGGGCGCGCTATGGTCCGGATATGTTTAAATATCGCTTTCCATATGCCCGACCGGGCGCGCGCATTGGGCTGTTGGGGGGATCGTTTGACCCGCCCCATGCGGGTCATGATCTGATATCGCAAACGGCGCTGCGTGCATTTGGATTGGATGCGATTTGGTGGTTGGTTGCCCCGGCCAATCCGCTGAAGGATAACCCGCCGGCGGATCTGCGCGCGCGCCTGTCGGCGGCAAAATCCATTGTGACTGGATCGCGCATTCAGCCGTTCGCAATCGAGGCGGATTTGGGAACGCGATACACCGCGGATACTTTGCACGCCATGCAGCGTCTGTACCCTGCGGCGCAGTTTATCTGGCTAATGGGGGGGGATAATATGCTGCAGTTCCATCACTGGGATCGCTGGCAGCAGATCGCGCATAGCGCTCCCATTGGCGTTATAGCCCGCCCGCAAGCGCGGGCGCGCATTGCATTTGCCCCCGCAGCGCGGGCGCTGCAAGGGGCGCGGAGATATGATTTGCGGGCCTTGGTCGGGGGTCCATTACCAGCATGGGGGGTTGCAACGGGGCCTTTGTCCGCTGAAAGCTCGACCCGCATACGGGGGCAGGGGCTGTGGTAGGGCGGCTGACACGCCGCGGGTTTGCGGCTTCGGGGTTGGCGGCGCTGTTATCGCCGAAATTAGCCGTTGCAGGCAGTCCTGCTCCGCCGCCATCACGGCCTATGGGTGCATCCGGTGATCCTGTCGCCGCGGCCAAAGCGGCTGTGCAGGCGGCCAAACACGCGGCACCATGGGGGGCTGCTGTGGTGGATGCCCAAACCGGTGCTGCACTTTTGCAGGTGAATGCGGGCGCCGCCTTTCCGCCTGCAAGTGTCACAAAAACCATCACGGCGCTTTATGCGCTTGACCGCCTGGGGCCTGATTATCGGTTTGAAACGCAAGTTTTATACAGGGGGGTGATCAAATCCGGCACATTGCATGGGGATTTGATCCTGCGCGGTGGCGGTGATCCAACATTGGACAGTGATGATTTGGCGACCCTAGCTGCGCAGCTGCGCGATGCGGGTTTGCAGTCTGTCACGGGCGGCTTTTATTATGATGATCGCGCCTTGCCAAATCTGTCTGAAATCGACCCTGAACAGCCTGATCATGTTTCGTATAACCCTGCTGTGTCTGGGCTGAACCTGAATTTTAATCGCGTTTATTTTGAATGGATGTCAAAATCGGGTGCATCGGAGTTGATTCTGGATGCGCGCGCCCAGAAATATCGCCCGACCGTTCAAATGGCGGTTATTCGCAAATCGGATCGCGCCAAACCTATCTTCGCCTATGAAATGGCGGCGGGGCAGGAT
>JALQTR010000053.1 GCA_023260835.1 Paracoccaceae bacterium | reverse complement strand
CTGGAACGAAGAATTAAAGGCTCTGTTTCATTTTACTTGTGATCGATTGGGGTTGTCCGATCACAACCCCGAAACGCTGCTTGACCATGTAATAAATGGGCAAATTGATCTGATCACACGCTGGATGGGGCTGGGTTTTATTCATGGGGTGATGAACACCGACAATTGCGCCCTGTCTTGTGAGACCATTGATTATGGTCCCTGCGCCTTTATGGAAGGGTACAATCCCGGGCAGGTGTTTTCAGCGATCGACCGGTTTGGGCGATATGCCTATGATCAGCAGCCATGGATTTTGTGCTGGAACATGGCGCAATTTGCATCCGCTTTGATTCCGCTTATGCCGAATGAAGATGCCGCAGTTGATGACTTCACAGCGCGTGTTCGCGCCATGCCGGATCGTCTGTCCGTGGCGCAATCCGCCCATTTCGCCGCCAAATTGGGGCTGCAATCAGACAGCGCCTTGGTGGCTGAATTTTTGCAAATGATGACGGATTTGAATGCGGATTTCACGCTCAGCTTTTTGCACCTATCCGGTGATGCGCCACAGGCCGTGATCCGCCAACACCCCGATTTCGCGAATTGGAGCAAACGCTGGCGGGCGGATATCGCAGATATGGATGCCGCAGTGACCCGAATGCGACAAATGAACCCCCAGATCATTCCGCGCAACCACATCATTCAACAGGTGATTGACGCCGGCCTGAACGGCGATGATGCCCCGTTTCATGCGGCGCTTCAGGCCCTAACACAACCCTTTGATCGTGCAACGGATGCTTTTGCAGCCTATCGCAACCCGGCACAGCCTGATGAATTGGTCACGCGCACATTTTGTGGAACCTAATGGTGTTATTTGCGGCGAAGTGGCGCCAACAGCGCATCCTCATCCGCCCAAACCGTGATCCCTTCGACGATGGCAGCCGTGAACCCAGCGCGCCATTGCGGATCTTGCAGATTTGTCAGATCCGCCTGACTGGATAAAAACCCCGCCTCGATCAGGACAGACGGAATATCCGCCGACCGCAGAACGGAAAAATCAGCCTGGCGATGGGGCTGAGTTGCCAAAATCGGAACGCGCGCCGCCAAGGCACCGACCATATGCGTGGCCAAGCTTTCACTGCGCGGCTGCGTATCAAGCCGCGCCAAATCCATCAAAACGCGGGCCACATCGTCCTTTTGCCCCTGCAAATCCACCCCCGCCAACAGGGCATCGCGATCATGTTCAGCCGCCAAACGTGCGCTGGCTGTATCCGATGCCTGCTGTGCCAGCGTGTAAACCGATGCGCCGCTGACCTGCCCCTGTTCAACCGTGTCAGCATGCAAGGAAATAAACAAATCCGCCCCCAAGTCATGAGCAATGGCCACGCGCTGCGGCAGGGGAATGAAATCATCCTCGGCTCGGGTCAACGTAACCTCAATCCCTTCGCGCAAGAGCGCTTCTTGCACTTGGCGCGCAAGCGACAGCATCAAATCGGCTTCGGTGATCGAGCCACGCGTTGCGCCCGGATCAATGCCGCCATGCCCAGGATCCAACACAACATGCAGCGCATCTTTATCGATTGCCGCCGCGCGTGCCAAAACGGGGGGGGCCAATGTGAACCGCGGATCATCTGGGGCATGGGCCAAGGCCGCAAAATGATCCGCCGTTGTTGGCACCAGTTTCAGCATCAGTTGGGCGCCTGTATCCGATTGCTGCAGGCCGGCTTGATCAATGGCCATGGGCGCCGCCAAAGTCAGGACAAGCCTGCTCCATCCGCTGCGCATCCTTCCCACGCGCAGATCGGTGAAATAGGGTGCGCCGGTCAACATATTGGCCTGCAATCCTGACCAATCCACCTGCTGCGTATCCAATATGACCTGCATGGGGTTGACCCGCGTATGGACTGAAAATGGCACGGCCTGACTGATTGCAAAGCGGACAGTCACACCACCCGCATCGGTGGCCACAATCTGCGCCCCACCCTGCACAAGCCGCGATTGCGCCGCCACCGGGGATGCCAATCCCAGTGCAGCGCCCATAACCCAAATCAAGACAGTCGCCAAAACCCGCATCAGGCAAGCCCTTTGGTTTTCATGAACATGGTCAAACGGTGCAGGCCTTCGGCGATATCATCGCTGCTGCAAGCATAGGAAAACCGCAGTGTTCCATGCCCGCGCACCGGATCGAAATCCACCCCCGGGGTCACGGCGACATTTGCCTCGTCCAGAATTTGCCGCGCAAATACGCGTGAATCGTCACATAAATCACTGACATCAGCATAGATATAAAACGCCCCATCCGGCGGCGCGATGCGGGTAAAGCCCGCCTTGGGCAGGCCCTGCAGCATCATTGTGCGGTTGGCGCGATAGACGTCCATATTCGCCTGTAATTCCGCATCACAATCCATCGCCGCCAACGCCGCCAATTGCGCGGCGTGGGGTGGGCAAATGAACAGGTTTTGCGCCAGGCGTTCAACCCCGCGCACATGATCCTCGGGGACAACCATCCACCCTACACGCCAACCCGTCATAGAGAAATATTTCGAAAATGAATTAATGACATAGACATCATTATTAATGTTTAATGCGCTGACGCTTGGGCGGTCAAATTCGATGCCGTGGTAGATTTCATCGCTGATGAATGCAGCCCCTGCTGATTGCGTGGCATCGATCAGGGCACCCAGCTCTGATTTGGACAACATCGTGCCTGTTGGATTGGCTGGCGATGCCACAAGCAGCCCAGCCAAGTCATGCGCCGCCACATCCTGCGGGCGCGGCTGAAACCGCGCGGCGGCGTCCGTTTCGATATCCACCGCAGTCAAATCCAATGCCCGTAATATCTGCCGATAGGACGGATAGCCCGGCGCGCCAATCCCCACCCGATCGCCCGCATCAAACAGCGCGGTAAAGGCCAAAATAAACGCCCCTGATGATCCAGGCGTCACCACAACACGGTTCGGGTCCAGATCAATTCCATACCATTCATCATAAAGCGCGGCGATGCGCGCGCGCAGCGCCGGCAGGCCCAGGGCAACAGTATACCCCATTGGGTCCTGCCCCATCAGTGCCTGCGCCAAGGCATCCCGTGCGCCTTGCGGGGCGGGGGTGCCGGGTTGGCCAACCTCCATATGGACGATATGCCGGCCGGCCATTTCTGCCTGACGCGCGGCTTCCACCACATCCATCACCAAAAACGGATCGACCTGTCCACGGGTTGAATTTCGCATGCCCCTACCCCATTGTTTAGATGTCCTTGATAGAGCAGCTCAGAATCGAGACGTCAATGCAACCAATGTCCTATCTGCGCTTGATTGTGCTGTTTTTTGCCGCATTTTGCGTGGCCTTGCCTGCGCGCGCTGGGCTGCTGCGGGACGCTGATATTGAACATCAACTGCGGCGTCTGGCAACGCCAGTCTTGCAAGCGGCCGGTCTGTCGCCGGATATTATCAAAGTTCTGGTCGTCGACGATAACCGCATGAATGCCTATGTGTTGGATCATGGGCATATTTTCTTACACTCTGGGCTGATCCTAAAAATGAAAACCCCCGCGATGTTGCAAGCCGTGATCGCGCATGAGGCGGCGCATATCAGCCATGGACATATAGCCCAAGGCGCAGGTGAAACCGGCCCCTTACGCAATGCGGCTGCCTTGGGAATGGCGGTCGCCGCAGCGACGGCCGCCAGCACCGG
>JALQTR010000002.1 GCA_023260835.1 Paracoccaceae bacterium | reverse complement strand
CCTTTGGTGTCGACACGAATGTTGCGGCCCAGCGCATCCATCACATCGATGGTTTCGGTCTTGGTCAGCTCCCACGGACGGGCGGTGAAGGCATAAGGTTTGGACGTCAGCGCACCAACGGGGCACAAATCAATGATGTTCCCCTGCAAGTTGGAATTCAGTGTTTGGTTCAAATAGCTGGTGATTTCGCTGTCTTCACCGCGGCCCGTTTGACCCATCTGAGTGATCCCCGCGACCTCGGTCGTGAAACGCACACAGCGGGTGCAGGAAATGCAGCGGGTCATCGTGGTGGCCACCAATGGGCCCAGATCCAAATCCTCGGTCGCGCGTTTCACTTCGCGATAGCGGCTGGCCGCCCCGCCATAGGCCATCGCCTGATCCTGCAAATCGCATTCACCGCCTTGGTCGCAAATTGGGCAATCCAGCGGGTGATTGATCAACAAAAATTCCATAACGCCTTCGCGGGCCTTTTTCACCATGGGCGAATTTGTTTTCACCACGGGGGGCTGGCCTTCGGGTCCGGGGCGCAAATCGCGCACCTGCATGGCGCAAGATGCGGCGGGTTTTGGCGGGCCGCCGACGACCTCGACCAGGCACATCCGGCAGTTGCCGGCGATCGACAGCCGTTCATGGTAGCAAAACCGCGGCACTTCGACGCCGGCCACTTCACAGGCTTGGATCAGGGTCATGGCGCCGTCGACTTCGATTTCGGCCCCATCAATGATGATCTTGCGTAAATCGCTCATGGTTCTCACTTCGCTATCAAGAGGGCGCCTATGGGGCTGCCTTTTGCAATTTCGTCATGGCCCAGCGCGCAAATCCCCGCCGAGTCATTTTCGCGCACACCGCGCGCTTTCAAATAATCGGCACCGCGCGCACGCATGGCTGCCTTTTCGTCTGGGTCTTTGATGTAGGCGCGCACTTCATCCGCGCTGTACCCCAGTTTTGTGGCCTGCACCCGCAGGGTGTTCAGCTGCCACAACGCCTTGATCACCCGACCATCGATCGATGCGCAGGTCTTACGGATGTGATCGGCCATGGCAACGGCAAACAGGCTATCGTTGATGTCCTTTTGCGCGCTCAGCGGCGGCAAAGCCGCAGCCGCTTGTCCAGCCAGCATCACCAGCCCGGTCAGCGCCGCAGGGGCAGATATGCGCGCCTTATGCCGCATCGCAGACCCCTTCAAACATCAGATCATCGCCATCGCGTTGCAGGGCATCCTCGGCCGCGTCGGGACCATGGGCCCAGGTCACATCCGATGCGCCGAACCGTTCAATGCAATGTTTCGTTGCCGCATAGCGGCCCGCTTCACGCGCTCCGGCAAGGGATTTATCTGCCCCCTTCACCTTCACAACAAACTGCGATTTATCCCCATCCGCCTTCACAGATGTGCGGAATTTTTGGCCATCAAATTCAGGTGCGTTCTGGTTGAACGGATCCGAACAGCCAGCCAGCGCCACCAATGCCGCCAAAAGCGATATGCGCAAGCGGGTCATCATCACTGGGCCGCCATAACAGATGCGCCGCGACCGGCTTTTTGTGCCTTGATGCGGTCTTCGATTTCATCGCGGAAATTGCGGATCAGACCCTGAATGGGCCAGGCCGCTGCATCGCCCAAGGCACAGATCGTATGGCCTTCGACCTGTTTGGTCACATCCCACAGCATATCAATTTCTTCTGGTTCGGCCTCACCGCGGACCAAACGATCCATGACGCGCATCATCCAACCCGTGCCTTCGCGGCAGGGGGTGCATTGGCCACAGCTTTCGTGTTTGTAGAATTTCGACAACCGCCAGATCGCTTTGACGATATCGGTGGATTTGTCCATCACGATCACCGCTGCCGTTCCCAGACCGGACCCCAGATCACCGCGCAGGTAATCAAAATCCATGATGGCATCGCGCATTTTTTCACCGCGCACGCATGGGACCGAAGACCCACCGGGGATAACCGCCAACAGATTGTCCCAGCCGCCACGGATACCGCCGCAATGGCGTTCTATCAATTCTTCGAATGTGATCGACATGGCCTCTTCCACCACGCAAGGGGTGTTCACATGGCCAGAAATGGCAAACAGTTTGGTGCCTGCGTTATTGGCGCGGCCAAAGCCAGCGAACCATTCAGGACCGCGGCGCAGGATCGTCGGCACAACCGCGATGGATTCCACATTGTTCACGGTTGTTGGACAGCCATAAAGACCCGCCCCCGCTGGAAACGGTGGCTTCATACGGGGCATGCCTTTTTTGCCTTCCAGGCTTTCCAGCAGCGCGGTTTCTTCGCCGCAGATATAGGCACCAGCACCGTGGTGCAGATAAAGGTCAAAATCCCAACCGGATTTCGCCGCATTGCGGCCCAGCAGACCCGCGTCATAGGCTTCATCAATCGCGGCCTGAAGCGCCTCACGCTCGCGGATATATTCGCCGCGGATATAGATGTAACATTCATGCGCGCCCATGGCGAAGCTGGCAATCAACGCCCCTTCGATCAGCGTATGCGGATCATGGCGCATGATTTCGCGGTCTTTACAGGTGCCAGGTTCAGATTCGTCCGCATTGATCACCAAATAGGATGGCCGACCATCGCTTTCTTTGGGCATAAAGGACCATTTCAGACCGGTTGGGAACCCTGCCCCACCACGACCGCGCAGGCCAGATGCCTTCATCTGGTCAATGATCCAATCACGGCCCTGCTGGATGATCTTTGCCGTGCCATCCCAGGCTCCACGCGACTGCGCACCGCGCAGGCTGCGGTCATGCATGCCGTAGATATTGGTGAAGATCCGGTCCTGATCAAGCAACATCGTCTCTATTCCTTATCGTTTTGGCGCGTCTGCCAAATGCCGTAGACCAGCCACAGCGCCCATCCAAAGCCCGCAAGGGCGATCAGATCAAACAGGGCGCGCATGCGCTGGCTTAATTCCAAATAACCACCCAAAGCGGTGGCGATGATCCAAAACACACCCACACCGGCAATAAACAGCGCCACGCGCCGTCCCTTTGCCCCGTTTGGATTTGCCTGAACCATGGTCATTCCTTGTTATCCCTTTTGCGCCGCGCGGGCGCTTTTGGTCAGCCACGGTGCAACCAGCGGCACTTCGGTGCCGTCAATGCGTTTGACCGTATCACCAATATCTGTCGCCAGCTGGGCCGAGGCATTATACTGCGTCCGGCCGCTTTCTGCATCTGTCAGGCTGGTCAAGCCAGAGGCGGGTTCAGCAGCATAGCGGCCATTTTGTGGCCCCGGAACCGGCACTGTGCCAGCGGACAAATCATCAATGATCTGGCGCAGCTTATCTGCGGTCAGGTCTTCGTAATAATCCTTGCCGATCTGGGCCATAGGGGCGTTTGCACAGGCGCCCAGACATTCGACCTCTTCCCAGGAAAATTTACCATCGGCGGACAGGGTATGCGGCGCGGCGGCAATTTTTTCTTTGCAGACGCCGATCAGATCCTCGGCCCCGCAGATCATGCACGACAGGGTGCCGCAGATTTGGATATGCGCAACGGACCCCACAGGGGCCAGCTGGAACATAAAGTAAAAGGTCGCAACCTCCAGCGCGCGAATATAGGCCATGCCCAGCATTTCAGCCACGGCTTCAATTGCGGGGCGGGTTAACCAACCCTCTTGCTCTTGCGCGCGCCACAGCAGCGGAATAATCGCACTGGCCTGGCGCCCTTCGGGATATTTCGCAATCTGCGCTTCGGCCCAGGCTTGATTGGCGGGCGTGAACGCAAAGCTTTGCGGTTGATCGGGGTGAAGACGACGCAGCATCAGCAGCACCTTTTCATACTATCGCCAGCGCAGGCGCCGGCCAAGGGGTTAGTCTTTATGCGCAAAGCGCCGCTCATCGGTCAATCTCGCCAAATACAACGTCCATGGTGCCGATGATCGCCGCCACATCCGCCAGCTGATGCCCGCGGGCCACATGATCCATCGCCTGCAAATGCAAGAAGCCCGGCGCACGCAGTTTTGCGCGGTAAGGTTTGTTCGACCCATCTGCCACCAGATAAACGCCAAATTCACCTTTGGGCGCTTCAACCGCGGCATAAACCTGACCTTCGGGAACATGGAACCCTTCGGTGTAGAGCTTGAAATGATGGATCAATGCCTCCATCGAGGTTTTCATCTCACCCCGTTTGGGCGGGGTCAGCTTACCACGCGCCAAAACATCGGTTTGTGCATCCGGTGCGCGCAGTTTTTCAACCGCCTGAAGGATGATTTTGGTCGATTCGCGCATTTCCGCCATGCGGCACAGGTAACGGTCGTAACAGTCGCCATTTTTGCCAACAGGGATTTGGAAATCAAACTCGTCATAGCATTCATAGGGTTGCGCGCGGCGCAAATCCCACGCCAGACCAGACCCGCGCACCATAACACCAGAAAAGCCCCATTGCTGGATATCCTCTTCGGTGACCACACCAATATCGCAGTTGCGCTGTTTAAAGATGCGGTTTTCGGTCAACAGGTTGTCGATATCATCCAGCTGTTTGGGGAATTCATGTGCCCAGGTTTCGATGTCATCAATCAGCGCCGTGGGCAGATCCTGATGCACGCCGCCAGGCCGGAAATAGGCCGCGTGCAGACGCGCGCCGCAAGCCCGTTCATAAAAGCCCATCAGCTTTTCGCGTTCTTCAAACCCCCACAGCGGCGGGGTCAGCGCGCCGACGTCCATCGCCTGTGTGGTGACGTTCAGCAGGTGGTTCAGGATGCGGCCGATTTCCGAGTAAAGCACGCGGATCAGCGAGCCACGGCGCGGCACCTCGATCCCCATCAGCTTTTCGATAGCCAGACACCAGGCATGTTCCTGGTTCATC
>JALQTR010000186.1 GCA_023260835.1 Paracoccaceae bacterium | reverse complement strand
CTGTTCAGGACCTGACGGTGAATTTGGCAACCAAATCTGCACAGATGTCGTTATCTGCGGCAACGGATTTGCCAGACATCTTGGATGCGCTTAAAAAACGGGGGTACCCTGCGGCGCAGGAAACGGCTGTATTGCATATTTCAGGAATGACCTGTGCGTCTTGTGTGCAACGGATTGAACACAGTCTTGATGGGGTATTTGGTGTTACCTCTGTCTCTGTTAACTTTGCCGCGGAAACGGCAACTGTGAATTATGTTAAATCAGTGGTTTCGCCAGATGATTTGGTTGCGGCTGTCGAAACGGTTGGATACAGCGCCCGGGCTGACGATCAAAAAAACATGCAATCGCCGGCTCAGCAACGGCAATCCGCGCTGGTGGCGCAGCGCAAACAATTGATTTGGGCGGGTCTTTTGGCCCTGCCGGTTTTCATTATGGAAATGGGTGGGCATGTATACCCACCGATTCATCATGCCATCGCGAACAGTATTGGAATGCAAACCGCTTGGGTGCTGCAATTTTTGCTGACAACTGCGGTTCTGATCGGTCCGGGGCGGGTGTTTTATACCAAAGGTTTGGTGGCGCTGTGGCGCGGCGCGCCGGAAATGAACAGTTTGGTGGCGCTGGGGACTGGCGCGGCCTATGTGTTTTCGACGATCGCGACCTTTGCGCCGTTTATATTACCGCCGCAATCGGTGGCGGTTTATTTCGAAGCGGCCGTGGTCATTGTGGTGCTGATCCTGATGGGCCGTTATTTCGAATCCCGCGCCAAAGGTCAAACCGGCGCAGCGATTGAACGTCTGTTGGCGCAGCGGCCCAGCCATGCACGGCGGATTAAAGACGGTCAAACGCAGGACATTGATATCAATGATATCGAATTGGGCGATATTTTGCAGCTGCGCCCCGGGGAACGTGTTCCAACAGATGGCACTGTAACCTTGGGGCAAAGCTATATTGACGAGAGCATGATCACCGGCGAGCCCATCCCGGTTTTGCGCGCCCCCGGGGATCCGGTGACGGGCGGAACCGTTAATGGCGCTGGGATGTTGGAATTCAAGGCCACAAAATTGGGGAAGGATACGGCGCTGTCGCAAATTATTGCCATGGTGCAGACGGCTCAGGGCGCGAAATTACCAATCCAGGCCTTGGTTGATAAGGTCAGTTTGCGGTTTGTCCCGATGATCCTATTGGCCGCGTTGGTGACATTTGGGATTTGGATGTATTTTGCGCCAGATCCGGCGCTTGGTCCCGCATTGGTAGCGGCGGTTTCGGTTTTGATCATTGCCTGCCCCTGCGCCATGGGGTTGGCAACGCCGACATCCATCATGGTTGGGACGGGGCGCGCGGCGGCTTTGGGTGTTTTGTTTCGCAAAGGCGATGCTTTGCAGGAATTGGCGCATGTGTCACTGGTCGCCTTTGATAAAACTGGCACCTTAACCGAAGGACGCCCCCGCCTGGCCGAGGTGATCTTGGCCGGCGGATTTACCCGCGCGCAGGTTTTGGGCATGGTGGCAGCTGTTCAATCTGCATCAGAACACCCTATTGCCCGCGCGCTGGTCGCCGCGGCCAAAGCCGAAGATATGCCGGAATTAACGGTTCAGGATTTCACAACAACAACCGGGCAGGGGGTATGTGCCACGGTGAATGATGTTCAGGTTTTGGTTGGGTCCGCCCGTTATATGGCGGCGCAAAACATCGACACCAGCACCCTGACAGGATCGGCAGAGAAGCTGGCCGCACGGGGACAAACCGTTGTCTTTGCCGCGATTGATGGGCAGGTTGCGGCGGTGTTATCCGTTGCAGATCGGGTCAAACCAGATGCACACAAGGGCATTGCCGCCTTGAAAGCACGCGGAATCGAGGTTGCGATGATCACCGGCGATGGGGCGGTGACGGCGCAACATGTCGCGGATGAGCTGGGCATCAAACATCTGCGGGCCGAGGTTCTGCCAGATGGAAAAATGGCGGCGCTGGATGATTTCCGTGCCGCCCTGCCGCAGGGGGCCAAGATCGCCTTTGTGGGGGATGGGATCAATGATGCGCCCGCCTTGGCCCATGCAGATGTGGGCATCGCCATTGGCACCGGAACGGATGTGGCAATTGAGGCGGGGGATGTGGTGCTGATGGGCGGGCATATTCGCAGCGTCTTGGCTGCGGTGGATATTTCCCGCGCCACATTGCGTAACATCTGGCAAAACCTGTTTTGGGCTTTTGGATATAATGTGGCGCTGGTGCCAGTGGCGGCAGGGGCGCTCTATCCGATATGGGGCATAACATTGTCACCCATGTTTGCAGCTGGCGCGATGGCCATGTCATCAGTCTGTGTTCTGACCAATGCCCTGCGGTTGCGGTATTTCAAACCAAAACCCGTTTGATTCAGTTGGGTGATTTGCACCAGCGGATGATGTCATCCTTATCTTCGGGCAACGGATGGGCCAAATCCCCAGCGAATTCCAAAAACCCCGGCAGGTTTCCGGGATTCACGGATGTCAGCACCTTGATCCCGCGCAGCAGGGCCTCGCCAATCAGGGGGCGAAACCCGCGGCCATCTAACTCTTGCTTGCCGAATTTATTCACGATCAGCAGGTCTGCACCTGCATCCAGCGCGGCGGCGACCAACCCCACAGCGCGTTCTAACCCGTCTGGGTCCAAACGGCAGCCTTTGGACAGGGCGCCCAAATCTTGGCTGATGCGGATGATCCCGTCGCCCGATAAAATATGCAAATCCATGTGGCACTTTAATCGCGGGTCATGATCCACATTCACCTGCACGGCGCCGACGATGCGCAGACCGTCGGCCTGTAAGATATGGGCAGCATCGCGGATCACTTGATCGGCATTGCCCCGCCCCTCCAGCGCGATATATCCCAACATAGTGACCCGTCCCTTGCACTTTACCCGTTCAAGCGACAAGATGCGTCTGATTAAGAAAAATAACAAGGGATCGCGGCAAGATGGCCAAGGCAATTCTTCCAGATTTAACCGATACGCGGCTGACGCGCGCGGTTCAGGGGGTGGATCATCTGGGCCAGCCCAGCGATTTGCGCGTGGTGGAAGAACGTCCCTTGACCATCTATCTGAACGCACAAGAAATCGTCACTGCGATGACGATTGGCGATCATCCCAAATGGCTGGCGCTGGGGTTTTTGCGTAATCAAGGCATGCTGCATGACACCGATGTGGTCACGGGCGTGGATTATGACGATGAAATTGAAACGGTGGTGGTGCGTACGCAGGTGCAAACCTCGTACGAGGATAAGCTGCGCAAGAAAACCCGCACCAGTGGCTGCGCGGTGGGCACCGTCTTTGGTGATATGATGGAGGGTTTGGACCGTGTCCAATTGCCCCCAACGCCGCTGCGCACATCAGACATGTATCATCTGGCCAAAGTGATCAACACGACGCCATCGCTGTATCTGGATGCGGGGGCGATCCATGGGTCAGTCCTGTGTCAGGGACGTGATATCCTGCTTTATACCGAAGATGTGGGTCGCCATAACGCGGTCGATAAAATCGCGGGGTTTATGTATGATCAAAAAATCCCTGCAGGGGATAAAATGTTATACACCACGGGGCGGCTGACGTCCGAAATGGTGATCAAAACCGCGTTGATGGGCATTCCGGCCTTGGTATCGCGGTCAGGGTTTACGGCGTGGGGGGTGGAAATTGCTCGTCAGGTCGGGTTGACGCTGATTGGGCGGATGCGCGGGCAGCGGTTTGTCTGTTTGTCAGGCGCAAATCGCATTCAGTATGATGCGGATCTATCCACTATTTCAGAGGATCCAAAAGCGGCCCGCCGCAAAGGGGCACGTGATGAGTAAGATCGCGGGGGTAATCCTGGCCGGCGGTTTGGCGCGGCGCATGGGCGGCGGTGATAAGGGGCTGCGCGCCATTGGCGATTTGCGTCTGATCGACCATGTGATTGCGCGGCTGCGCCCGCAGGTGGATGCGCTGGCGCTGAATGCCAATGGCGATCAGGCGCGATTTTCTGCGCTGGGTTTGCCCGTTTTGGCAGACAGCCTGCCGGATTACCCCGGGCCATTGGCTGGGGTTTTGGCGGGGCTTGATTGGGCGGCAGCACAGGGGTTTGATGCCATTGTCACCGCCGCGGCAGATACGCCATTTTTCCCGAACGATTTGACCGCGCAATTGCGCGTTGCGGCGGGGCCATCTGGGTTGGCGCTGGCTGCCAGCCAAGATCCGGCCACGGGGCAGGTCTATCGCCAGCCGACCTTTGGCCTGTGGCCCGTTGTGCTGCGCGGTGATCTGCGCGCGGCCCTCATGGGGGGCTTGCGTAAAATTGTGCTGTGGACGGATCAGCATCAGGCGGGGCAGGCGGTGTTTTCGGCCGCCCCGTTTGATCCGTTTTTCAACGTCAACACACCCGAGGATTTGGCACTGGCTGAACAAATGGTTCAAGGCATGGATAAGGTTGGGATGGCAAAGCCATGAAAATATACGGTGTCACGGGGTGGAAAAATGCTGGAAAAACCGGTTTGATGGAACGGCTGGTCACGGAAATCTGCACCCGTGGATTTACCGTGTCGACCATTAAACACGCCCATCACAACACGGATGTCGATGAACCCGGGCGCGACAGTTATCGCCACCGTGTGGCGGGGGCGCGTCAGGTGATGCTGGCCTCGCCCAACCGCTGGGCGCTGATGACGGAATTGCGCGGCGCAGCAGAGCCGGATTTGGACAGCCTGCTGGCGCGGCTGGATCCGGTCGATTTGGTTCTGATCGAAGGGTATAAAAATGCCCCGCACCCAAAGATCGAGGCCCATCGCGCCGTCAATAATAAAGCCCCATTGGCGCTGCAAAACCCCACAATCGCGGCGGTCGCGGCGGATGGTCCATTGGCCTTGCCGACCGATTTGCCACAGTTTGATCTGAATGACACCGCGGCGATAGCAGATTTTATTTTGCGTGATCAGGGGCTGATTTGATGATTGATCGGGTGATCATTTTGGATTGGAGCGCCGCCTCCGCCCCCAAAACAGGCAAAGACAGCATTTGGGCGGCCCGCGCCGATGCGCGCGGCTGCACCGCGCAGAACATTCCCACCCGCGCGGCTGCGATGGATTGGCTAGCGGCGCAAATTCATCAGGCAGCGCAGGATCAAGCGCGGCTGCTGATTGGGGTGGATTTTTCGCTGGCCGCGCCGCAGGCCGTAACCCGCGCCCTGACGGGGCAGGGGGATGCTTTTGCCCTGTGGGATTGGCTGGCGACCCGTATTCAGGATGATGCCCAAAACCGCCACAATCTGCGCGATGTCGCAGCAGCGGCCAACCGGGCCTTGGGGGATGGGCCGTTTTGGGGCAATGGCGCAGCGCGTGATGTGCCAGATTTACCGCGGCGTAAACCTGCATCGCATTGGCCCGAATGGCGCGCATGTGAAACCCATGCACGGGCGCTGGGGTTGCGGCCAAAACCGATCTTTCAACTGGCCGGCGCCGGCGCGGTGGGGGCGCAATCCCTTTTGGGGATGGCCCATATGCAGACCCTGCGCCGCGACACCGACCTACGCGTTTGGCCGTTTCAGGATATTTCAGATGCCCCATGTATCTTGGCCGAGGTTTACCCTAGCCTGTTGGACAATGATGTGGCAGCGCAACTGGCGCGCGATAAAACCAGTGTGAAGGATAAGGTGCAGGCGACCCTGCTGGCACAGGCGCTTTATAATTTGGCCGCGCAGGATCAGCTTGCCCCCCTCCTGGCCGAGGCCGACCAGCCAGGCGCGCGGGCCGAAGGCTGGATTTTGGGCTTGCCTCATCAAACGGCCCTGCGCGGCGCGCTGCCCGCGCAGGTGCAACCACCGCGGCTGCGTGATGATTGTTTTGCTATGCCGCAGGGTGTGGATTGGATGCCTGTCGATCAGGTGTTGGCGGCATTGCGCGGCGCGCTGCACCCTGTTGTGGCACAGCAAGATTTGCCATTGGATCAGGCGGCGGGTCGGGTGCTGGCAGCGCCGGCCGTGGCGCGGCGGGCCAACCCGCCGCGGCCGAATGCGGCAGTGGATGGATATGGGTTTGCCCATGCGGCCACGGGGTCGGGCGTGCAACGTCTGCCACTTGTTGCAGGCCGCGCTGCGGCGGGCCAACCCTTTGATGGCGCGGTCCCCACTGGTGCGGCTGTTCGGATCTTGACAGGCGCCATTTTACCCGAAGGTGTCGACACCGTTGTTCTGGAAGAGGATTGCGCAATCGACGATGCCGCGGTTGTTTTTGATGGTCCGGTCAAACCCCGCGCCAATACCCGCCGCGCGGGTGAGGATATGAACGCAGGCGATCAGGCCCTGCCCGCGGGCCACCGCCTGCGCGCACCCGATTTGGCGCTTTTATCGGCATTGGGGGTGGGGCGCGTTACCGCCTTTGCCCCGCTGCGCGTGGGCGTTTTGTCCACAGGGGATGAGATTATCCCAACCCCCGACAAACCCGCGCTTGCGCATCAGATCTATGATGCCAATCGCCCAATGTTGCTGGATATGCTGCGCAAATGGGGGCACAAGGCGGTTGATTTGGGCCATGTGCGCGACCGCGCGGATCAAATCGCGCGCCGGTTTGACCGCGCGGCCACGCAGGTGGATGCGATTATCACATCCGGCGGTGCCTCAGCGGGGGATGAGGATCATGTTTCGCGCCTGTTGCGGCAGCGCGGGAATTTGACGGCGTGGCGCATTGGTCTGAAACCGGGTCGGCCCTTGGCACTGGCCATGTGGCAGGGGGTGCCGGTTTTTGGTCTGCCGGGTAATCCGGTGGCGGCTTTTGTCTGCGCCGCGATCTTTGCCCGCCCTGCCTTGTCGCAAATGGCGGGGTCGGGTTGGTTGGACCTGTCTGCCTTCACCGTACCCGCGGCCTTCAGCAAATCCAAAAAACCTGGGCGGCGCGAATATCTGCGCGCGCGCCTGACCGCGGATGGCGGGGCCGAGGTGTTTGCCTCTGAAGGGTCGGGGCGGATCAGCGGGCTGTCTTGGGCCACGGGGCTGGTTGAATTGCCGGACGCCGCGGCAACCATCACCCCCGGCTGCTCGGTGCGGTTTATCCCCTATGCAATGCTGGGATTATGACGCCTTATGTTCGATGTAATAGACCTGCGTATCGGCCTCATCCATGGTTTCGCGCAGAATATGGCCGGATTCGGCGCAGTAATGCGGCACGTCAATCACCGCCGCCGGATCGGTGGCGATCAGCCGCAGCACCTGCCCCGGCGCCAGTGCGGCAAGGCGCTTGCGTGCCTTTAAGACCGGCAGCGGGCATAACAGCCCCCGCGCATCAAGTTCATCATCCCAACTCATAATGCATATCTAGGCCGCGGCGCGCCCGCTGTCTATTGCCTGCGGATAAAATAATCTGTCTGGTCTGCCGGCTGCTGTCTTGGTATGGCTGGATCCAAAGGAGCGCATCATGCAGATCATTCCCGGCCTAATCCTAATGACACCGAAACGTTTTGGCGATGATCGTGGGTTTTTCGCCGAAACCTACAGCAAAGCGCGGGCCTTGGCCGATGGGGTGGATGTGGAATTTGTGCAAGACAACCATTCGCTATCGCGCAAGGCAGGCACCGTGCGGGGGCTGCATTTTCAATCCCCACCACATGCGCAGGCCAAATTGGTGCGCTGTGGGCGGGGACGGCTTTATGATGTCGCGGTGGATATCCGCAAGGGCAGCCCGCATTACGGCCAATGGTTTGGCGCCGAGCTCAGCTTTGACAACGGCGCGCAGCTGTACATTCCGGCGGGGTTTTTGCACGGGTTCATCACGCTGCAGGATGATACAGAAATTGTCTATAAATGTTCGGATTATTATGCGCCCGATTGTGATGGGGCGATTGCCTATAACGATCCGGATATCGGGATCGATTGGCCGGGCCTGCCCGATGCGCCGTCCCTATCTGCCAAAGACGCGGCCGCGCCGCGGCTGCGGGATTTCGACAGCCCATTTGTATTTGAAGGGAGGGCATGATGCGCAAAATTCTGGTCACTGGCGGGGCCGGCTTTATTGGATCGGCAGTGGTGCGATTGGCGATTGCGCGCGGGTATGCCGTGGTGAATCTGGACGCGCTGACCTATGCCGCCTGTCTGGACAATGTGGCCAGCGTGGCGGATCACCCTGCATATGCGTTTGAACAGGCGGATATTCGCGACCGCGCCGCAATGGATCGCATTTTGGCGCAGCATCGCCCAGATGCGATCATGCATTTGGCCGCGCAAAGCCATGTGGATCGGTCAATCGACGGCCCTGCGGAATTCATTGACACCAATATCACCGGCACCTTTACCCTGCTGGAAGCCGCGCGCGCCTTTTGGGTGCAGGCCGGCCGCCCCGCGGATTTCCGGTTTCACCACATTTCCACTGATGAGGTCTTTGGCAGCCTTGGCCCTGATGGGCAGTTCACCGAAACCACCCCCTATGATCCGCGCAGCCCCTATGCGGCGTCCAAGGCGGCCAGCGATCATTTGGTGCGCGCTTGGGGGGAAACCTATGGCCTGCCCGTGGTGCTGAGCAATTGTTCCAACAATTACGGCCCCTATCATTTCCCCGAAAAACTGATCCCAGTGACGATCTTGAACGCGCTGGCGGGCAAGGCTCTGCCGATTTATGGAACGGGTGAAAATGTGCGCGATTGGTTGTATGTCGAGGATCACGCCGATGCACTGCTGACGGTGCTGGAACGCGCGCCTTTGGGGCGCAGCTACAATATTGGCGGTGAAAATGAGCTGCGCAATATTGATCTGGTGCGCAAAATCTGCGCGCTGCTGGATGATCGGCGCCCAGCCGAGCGCCCCTATGCGGATCTGATCACCTTTGTTGAAGATCGCCCCGGGCATGATGCGCGTTACGCCATTGATCCGGCGCGGATCCGCGATGAATTGGGCTGGCGGCCCAAACATACCGTCGATCAGGGGCTGGCCCTGACGGTGGATTGGTATTTGGCGAATGAAAGCTGGTGGCGCCCGCTGCTGTCGCGCAGCGGGGTGGGACAACGTTTGGGGCGTGGCAGATGATTTTGGCCTTTGGTTTGAACGGGCAAGTAGGGCAGGCGCTGGCGGCGCAGCCGGGGGTTTGCGCGCTGGGCCGCGATGCGGCGGATCTGATGGATCCGGGCGCCTGTGCTGCGGTGATCGACAAAATGCGCCCGGATGCGGTGATCAATGCCGCGGCCTTTACAGCCGTTGATCGCGCCGAAACCGACACGGCCGATGCGATGACGGTCAATGCGATAACCCCTGGTATCATGGCGCAAAGCTGCGCCGCGCTGGGCATTCCTTTTGTGCATATTTCCACCGATTATGTGTTTTCAGGGGCCGGCAGCCGCGCTTGGCGTGAAACGGATACGCCGGGGCCGATCAACGCCTATGGCCACAGCAAATGGGCTGGGGAACAGGCGGTTTTGGATGCCGGCGCCAATGCCGCGGTTCTGCGCACATCGTGGGTGTTTTCCGCCCATGGGCAGAATTTCGTCAAAACCATGATACGGCTTGCCAAAACCCACGATGAATTGCGCATTGTTGACGATCAGATTGGTGCGCCCACATCGGCGCGGGCGATTGCGGATGCGGCATTGGCAATGGCGCGCGCGATGATGGGGCAGGGCGATCTGGGCGGAATTTATCATTTCGCATCCACGCCGGACACCAGCTGGGCCGGATTTGCGCAGGCGATTTTTGCGCATCTGCCAAAGGCGCCACAGGTGCACAAAATCCCCACCATGGATTACCCCACCCCGGCGCAGCGGCCGCTGAATTCGCGGCTGGATTGCCGCAAAATCACCAAGAGTTTTGGGATCAAACGCCCCGATTGGCAGGCGGATCTGGCCGATGTCATGGCGCAGCTTATGCAGGAGGAAACGGATGCAACGTAAAGGGATCATTCTGGCCGGTGGATCTGGCACTCGGCTTTACCCAATTACAATGGGCAGTTCGAAACAGCTGCTGCCGGTGTTTGACAAGCCAATGATTTACTATCCCCTGACGGTGCTGATGTTGGCCGGCATCCGCGAGGTGGCGGTGATCATCGCCCCCGAATATCGCTGGCAGTTTGAACGCCTGCTGGGGGATGGCAGCCAATGGGGGATGCGGCTGGACTATATCGAACAGCCCAGCCCCGATGGTCTGGCACAGGCCTATATCTTGGCTGAAGAGTTTTTGGCCGGCGCGCCATCGGCGCTGGTGCTGGGGGATAATATTTTCTTTGGCCATGATCTGCCCAAGTTGTTGCAAGGCGCCATGGGGCGCGACAGTGGCGGGACGGTCTTTGGCTATCACGTGACGGATCCAGAACGATATGGTGTTGTGGATTTTGACGCCGAGGGTCAGGCCCTGTCGATTGTCGAAAAACCCGCGCAGCCCAAATCGAATTATGCGGTCACGGGGCTGTATTTTTTGGATGCGGATGCGCCGCATCTGGCAAAAACGCTGGCGCCATCACCGCGGGGGGAATTGGAAATCACCGATCTTTTGTCGATCTATTTGCAAAATGGCACCCTGTCGGTGGAACGCATGGGCCGGGGGTTTGCTTGGCTGGACACTGGCACACATGAAAGCCTGCTGGATGCGGGCAATTTTGTGCGGACCTTACAAAACCGTCAAGGCATGCATGTCGGCAACCCAGATGAGATCGCCTTTGCCCAAGGTTGGATCACCCCCGATCAGCTGCGCGCCCGGGCGCAGGTCTTTGGCAAAAACGCCTATGGCGATTACTTGCTGGGGCTTTTGAAATCTGATATGGCATAAAAAACCGCCGCCAAGCATCCCTTGGCGGCGGTTTTTGGTTGTAACGGTTTGGGGATTATTCCGCGGCGCCTTCGGTTCCTTCTGGGGTCTCGCCCTCATCCTCGCCGGTTTCGGCGATGCGCGCGACCGACACAACGGCCTCGCCTTTGGCGGTGTTGAAGACCCGCACGCCACCTGCGCTGCGCGAACGGAAGGAAATCCCATCCACCGGCACGCGGATGGATTGACCGGTGCTGGTTGCCAGCATGATTTGATCATCCAATGTGACAGGGAAGGATGCGACCAATGGCCCTGCGCGCATGGTTTTTTCCATCGCGGTGACACCCATCCCGCCGCGCCCGCGGATCGGATAATCAAAGCTGGAGCTGATCTTGCCTGTGCCGCCTTCGGTGATGGTTAGGATCAGGTTTTCTGCCGCTGACATCTGCGCATAGCGATCTTGGCTGATGGTGGCGTTGGCATTTGCGCCTTCATCCTCATCCGCTGCGGCTGTGTCTTCATCCGTTTGGCCGGCCACGGCGCGGCGCATCTTCAGATAGGCGGCGCGTTCATCGGTGGTGGCGTCAAAATGGCGGATGATCGACATCGACACAACGCAATCATCATTGCCTAGACGGATGCCGCGCACCCCGGTGGAATCGCGCCCCTTAAAGACGCGCACATCGGTGGTTGGGAAGCGAATGGCCCGACCAGAGCGTGTGACCAGCATCACATCATCCTCTTCCGACGCGATGCGGGCGTTCACCAATTCGACCCCTTCGGGCAGTTTCATGGCGATTTTGCCGTTGCGCATAACATTGGTGAAATCGCTCAGCGCGTTGCGGCGCACATCGCCGGCCGAGGTGGCAAAGACGATTTGCAGGTCTTTCCAATCCTCTTCATCGCGGTCCACAGGCATGATCGCGGCAATGGATACGCCCGTCGGAATGGGCAGAATATTTACAATCGCCTTGCCCTTTGCGGTGCGTCCACCCTGCGGCAGGCGCCAGGTTTTCAGCTTATACACCATGCCATCGGTGGTGAAGAACAAAAGCTGAGTATGGGTGTTGGCAACAAACAATGTGGTGACCACATCATCATCTTTGGTCGCCATACCCGACAGCCCCTTGCCGCCGCGGCGCTGGGCGCGGAAATCCGACAATGGCGTGCGCTTGATCCAGCCCGAACCGGTGATGGTCACAACCATATCTTCGCGTTCGATCAGGTCTTCATCATCCATATCGCCCGACCAATCAACGATTTCGGTACGGCGGGGGACGGCGAATTGGTCTTTTACCTCGGTCAGTTCATCCGCGATGATCTGCATGATGCGATCGCGCGATGACAGGATATCCAGGTAATCCTTGATCTTGGCGGCCAGCTCTTGCAGCTCATCCGTGACTTCTTTGACGCCAATCTGCGTTAGACGTTGCAGGCGCAATTCCAAAATCGCGCGGGCCTGCGTTTCGGACAGGTTATAGGTGCCATCGTCGTTCATCG
>JALQTR010000171.1 GCA_023260835.1 Paracoccaceae bacterium | reverse complement strand
GGCTAGAGGACCCGCACAGCGCGCTGATCCAAATGATCCTTGGCCACCTGCCCTGATGCGTTACAGCTTCGGGCGCAAAACCGATATCCATTTTGTTGCCTGACCTGCGTTAAAAGCCCAAGATCCGGCGCAAAATGCCGTCCAAACCCCCGTCAGGGATAGGGGCGGATGGTTGATCGCGTGGGGCGATGGGCGGATCCATTGGCAGGGGCTGCGGGGGCAGATCGACATGGATACGTGTCATCACTTCGCGCCAAATTTCGGCAGGCAGGCCACCGCCGGTGACACCGCGCAGCGGGGTGTTATCGTCATACCCCATCCAAACCCCTGCCACATAATCGGCGCTGAAGCCGATGAACCACGCATCCCGCGCGGCCTGAGTTGTGCCGGTTTTGCCCGCCACCTCGCGCCCGTCAAGCCGCGCACGCTGGCCGGATCCGGCCTCGACCACTTGATGCATCATGTAAATCAGCTGCCGCGCCGCGGGGGTGGAAATCACCTGCTCTGGCGTGGCCAGACCGGCGGCGAAGACCTCGGAGGATCCGCGCATTTGCAGCTGGGTCAGGCCAAAAGGCGGCACCGAATTGCCACCGGCCAGAATTCCGGCATAAGCGGCCGTCATTTCCATCAACGTGGCATCTGACACCCCCAGCGCCAGCGCCGGTCCATCGGCCAAATCCTGCGCCAACCCAAAATCTCGCGCAATTTTGCGCACCACATCGCGGCCCACCGCCTCGGACACCCGCACAGCCGGAATGTTCAACGAATCGCGCAGCGCCCGCGTCAATGTGACGGGGCCATAGAACTCCTTGGTATAGTTTTGCGGGCTCCATGAGCCTGATCCGGGGATGTCGATCGTCAGGGGGCTGTCGTCGACGGTATCCTCTGGTGACCAGCCCAATTCCAGCGCCGCCGCGTAAACAAACGGTTTGAAGGCCGATCCGGTTTGCCGCTTGGCCTGGGTCGCGCGGTTGAACACCCCGCCGCCCTTTTCACGCCCGCCCACCATGGCGCGCACCGCGCCATCGGGGGTCATCACCACAATCGCAGCTTGGGCTTTGGATGTCTCTGACACGCGGGTTTCAAACACCTGTCGCAGGGCATCCACGGCCGCCTTTTGCACAGCGGGGTCGAATGTGGTGGACATGACCACATCCTCGGTGGTTTGTCGGGTGAAGAAATCAGGCCCCGTCTGCATAATCCAATCAACGAAATAGCCACCCGCGCGCGCCTGCGCCTGCTGTGACAGCTGCGCAGGGTTGGCGCGAGCAAAATCAGCCTCGGCCTGCGAAAGATACCCCTGATCCTGCATCAATCCCAGAACCACGCCCGCACGGTTTTGTGCGCGCTGCAAATTCGTGGTCGGGGCAAAGGTCGTGGGTGCCGTCAGCAGCCCCGCCAGCATTGCCGATTCTGCCGGCGTCAGCAGTGCGGCAGGTTTGCCAAAGAACCGCTGCGCCGCCGCCTCGGCACCGTAAGCCCCGCCGCCCATATAGGCGCGGTTCAGATAAAGCGACAGGATCTGATCCTTGGAATACCGTGCCTCAAGCGCGAAGGAAAAAAGCGCCTCTTTAATCTTACGCCACAGGGTGGATTGGCGGCAATCGGCCTCATATTTTGCTTGGGTCGGCCAGATGTCGGGATCATAAGGCACGCCCAGACACAGCAATTTGGCCGTCTGCTGCGTGATGGTGGACCCGCCATGGCCCGACAGCGCCCCGCGCCCCTCGCGCAGGTTAATCCGAATGGCGGAGGCAATCCCCCGCGGGGAAAGGCCAAAATGGCTGTAAAACCGTTTATCCTCGGTCGCGACGACGGCATTTTTCAAATGGGGCGAGACAGATTGCGCATCCACCGCACCGCCGTAATTTTGCCCACGCCAGGCAAAGGGGCGGCCATAGCGGTCCATAAAGGTCACTGACCCCTGCGCCCGCCCATCGGCAAAATCAGGCAGATCGGGCAGCTGCGTGTAAAAATAGGCCGTTCCAGCCAAAATCATCATCGCCACCACCAAGGCGCTGCGCGACGCGATAACCCAGATCAGCCACCCAAAGCCCCGCGTCAAGCGGCGCAATATTCCGCCCTGTTTTGGTGCCTTTTGGCGTGATTTTGTCGGCGTCTTGGCCGGCCGCTTTGGGGGTTTGGTCGCAGATTTTTTCTGCGCCCCCGGCTTGGCCGAGCCCGCGCGTGTGCGCGTCGCCACCAAGGGGCTGCGTTTTTTGGGGGGCTGCGACATGACGTATTGGCCTGTTTTTTTCATTACCATAAACCGCAGCGCCAGCCTGCGCAATCTGTGGCGCAGGGCAAATGACACCCTGCATGAGACAGATTTAGGGATCAGCGCTTTGCGTTTTGATTAAATTATAGGCATAAATTTTTCTTAGCTTAAAAATTAGGCGGATGTTTGGGCATTTCCGCCAGAATTTACAGCCAACCCTTTATCCACATCCAGAATCCGACCCATGCTGCAAGTGCAAAGACATTTGTCTGACAGCTGCAAAGATAGGAAAACCGTATGAAACTCATCATTGCTACAATCAAGCCGTTCAAGCTTGAAGACGTCCGTGAGGCGCTGACCGAAATTGGGGTCGGCGGCATGATGGTGTCCGAAATCAAAGGTTTTGGCGCCCAATCCGGTCACACAGAAATTTATCGCGGCGCAGAATATGCGGTGAATTTTGTTCCCAAAATTCGTCTGGATATCGTGGTGGCCGCAGAAATGGCCGACCGTGTGGTGGACACCATCACCAAAGCCGCCCGCACCGGCAAAATCGGTGATGGGAAAATTTTCACCGTGGATGTGGCGTCGGCCGTGCGGGTTCGCACAGGCGAAACCGATGCAGACGCCATTTAAGACCTGACCCTTACACATAAGGAAACGCGTTATGAAAAAATATCTGATCTCTGGATTGGCAACGGCATTGATCGCCGGCCCGTCCTTGGCCCTTGCACAAGAGGCCGACGTCACCCCGCCAATGGCCGAAGTTGGCTTTATCTTCACCACCTTTATGTTCCTTGTCTCTGGCTTTTTGGTGTTCTGGATGGCCGCTGGCTTTGCCATGCTCGAGGCCGGCCTGGTGCGGTCCAAAAACGTGGCTATGCAGTTGACCAAAAACGTGGCGCTGTTTTCGCTGGCGGCGATTTTATATTATCTGGTTGGGTATAATCTGATGTATCCGGGCGATGCCTGGACGATCAGCGGCATTTTGGGCGCCTTTGGCACCACTGCGCTGGAACCTGTTGGGCTGGCCGGGGCCAAGCCCGATTTGACCTATGCCTCGGTCGGGTCGGATTTCTTCTTTCAGCTGATGTTCTGCGCCACCACGGCGTCGATCGTATCGGGCACCTTGGCCGAACGCATCAAACTGTGGCCCTTTTTGGTGTTCACCATCGTGCTGACCGCCTTCATCTATCCCATTCAGGCCAGCTGGAAATGGGGCGGCGGGTTCCTGGATGCGATGGGGTTCTTGGACTTTGCCGGGTCAACCGTTGTGCATTCGGTTGGTGGCTGGGCCGCGCTGATGGGCGCGCTGATCCTGGGGCCGCGCATTGGCAAATATGGCAAAGACGGCCGTGTGATCCCGATCCCTGGGTCCAACCTGACGCTGGCCACGCTGGGGGCATTCATCCTGTGGCTGGGTTGGTTCGGCTTTAACGGTGGCTCGCACCTGTATATGGACACGGCGGGCAATGTGGCCGACATCAGCCGAATCTTTGCCAACACCAACACAGCCGCAGCTGGCGGTGCATTGGTCGCTCTGATCCTGACGCAGCTGCTGTATAAAAAGCCTGACCTGACCATGGTGCTGAACGGTGCGCTGGCTGGTCTGGTGTCGATCACCGCTGAACCGCTGACCCCCTCTTTGGGTGCGGCCACGCTGATCGGTATGGTGGGCGGCGTGATCGTGGTCTTTGCTGTGCCCTTCTTGGACAAGTTGAAAATCGACGATGTTGTGGGCGCCATTCCTGTTCACCTGATGGCGGGCATCTGGGGCACACTGGCAGTTCCATTCACCAATGCCGACGCCACCTTTGGGACGCAAATCTATGCCATCGTTGTGGTTGGGATTTTCGTCAGCGTTGTGTCTGCTGTGGTCTGGTATCTGATCAAAGCAATCATGGGCCTGCGCGTCAGCGAAGAGGACGAAATTAACGGCCTTGATATGGCAGAATTGGGGATGGAAGCCTATCCTGAATTCTCGAAAGGGTAAGGGATCCCAATATCCCGCCCCAAAGGCCCGCGCCCTCCCCGCGCGGGCCTTTTTAATTGGGCAGGTGCCAGCCGCAGGATCCCTTGCGGGAATCGCTACCGGCGGCTATATCTTGGGGCATGGAACGCGCCGCACCCAATATATCCGAAAATCGCCCGCAAATTCGCCAATTGGACGAGGGTGCGATCAACCGCATCGCCGCGGGCGAAGTGGTCGAGCGCCCCGCATCGGCGGTGAAAGAGCTGATCGAAAATGCCATTGACGCCGGCGCCACGCGCATCGCGCTGGATGTGGCCGATGGCGGCAAAACCCTGATCCGCCTGCGCGACAATGGCTGCGGCATGACGGCGGATGATCTGCCCATGGCCCTATCGCGTCACGCCACATCAAAGATTGACGGATCAGACTTGTTGAACATCCATTCCTTTGGCTTTCGCGGCGAGGCCTTGCCCGCCCTGGGCGCGGTGGGACGGTTGAAAATCACATCGCGCGCCGCAGGGCATGAGGCCGCGGAAATCCTGGTCGAGGGCAGCAAGATGCACCCCGTACGCCCCGCCGCGCTGAATGAAGGCACCGTGGTTGAATTGCGGGATCTGTTCTATGCCACCCCAGCGCGGCTGAAATTCATGCGCACCGACCGCGCCGAATTGCAGGCGATTTTGGACATCACCCGCCGATTGGCCATGGCCGAGCCGCAAATCAGCTTTACCCTGCGCGATGTGTCGGGCGGGGGCGAGGGGCGGATACTGTTTCGCGCCGATGCACAGACAGGGGATTTGTTCACCGCCCTGTCGGGGCGGCTGTCATCGGTTTTGGGCCGCGAATTTGCACAGAACGCCATTGCAATTGATGCCACACGCGATGGGCTGCGCCTGACGGGATATGCCGCGCTGCCCACCTTTTCGCGCGGGGCAGCGGTGATGCAATATCTGTTCGTCAATGACCGCCCTGTGCGTGATAAGCTGCTGCTGGGCGCGGTGCGGGCAGCCTATTTCGACTTTCTGTCGCGCGATCGCCACCCCGCGGTGGCCCTGTTTTTATCCTGCCCACCTGAATTGGTGGATGTGAACGTGCATCCTGCGAAATCCGAGGTGCGCTTTCGCGACCCCGGATTGGCCCGCGGGCTGGTCATTTCGGCGCTACGCCATGCGCTGGCCGAAGCGGGGCACCGCGCATCCAGCACTGTGGGCGGGGCCACATTGGGCGCGATGCGCCCCGAAGGCGCGCCCAGCGCCGCCGCGCCGCCGCTGCAATACCAATACACGCCGCAAACCCCATCGCGCAGCGCCCTATCTGCCAGCCAAATCGCGCAGGCTCCGCAACCTGGCTTTGCCGATATGGCGCAAAGCTTCAGCGCCAGCGTGCCAGAACCCTGCGCAGATAATGGTACGGCCGAGGACCTGCCCCTGGGTGTCGCCCGCGGGCAGGTGCATGAAAATTACATCATCGCCCAAACCAAAACCGGCATGGTGATCGTTGATCAACACGCCGCGCATGAACGGCTGGTTTATGAACAGCTGAAGGCTCAGATGGCAGAAAATGGCGTGAAATCGCAGGCACTGCTGATCCCTGATATCATTGATCTGCCCGCCGATGCCGCCGCGCTTCTGCTGGAGCATGTGGACGATCTGGCCCAACTGGGCCTGCGCATTGAACCCTTTGGCGGCAGCGCCATCGCGGTGCGCGAAACCCCTGCCCTGCTGGGCGAGGTTGCCAGCAAATCCATGATCGAAAACATCGTCGATGAATTGCAAGACAGCGGATCCAGCCAAAACCTGCAAGCCCGGCTTGAGGCGATCTTGTCACGCATCGCCTGCCATGGATCCGTCCGATCCGGCCGCCGGATGCGCCCCGAAGAAATGAACGCCCTGCTGCGCCAGATGGAGGCCACCCCCCATTCAGGCCAATGCAACCATGGCCGCCCCACCTATGTCGAGC
>JALQTR010000140.1 GCA_023260835.1 Paracoccaceae bacterium | reverse complement strand
ATCATAGGACGCTTGGATATAACCACCAGCACCTATGGCAACACCCTCAACATTGTTGGCCGCACAAGATATTGCCGGTTCAAGGGCCCATGCCGCCATGTTGGCCGCACAAGGCATCATTAATCATAGTGATGCAGAGGCCATTCGGGAAGGGCTGCTCACGGTTTTGTCAGAAATTGACGGGGGTGATTTCCAATTTTCCACCGCGCTGGAAGACATCCACATGAACGTCGAGGCCCGCCTGAAAGAGATCATCGGCGAACCCGCGGGCCGCCTGCACACCGCGCGGTCGCGTAACGATCAGGTGGCGACCGATTTTCGCTTGTGGGTGCGCGATCAGCTGGATGCCGTGGATGGGGCGCTGTTGTCGCTGATCCACGCGCTGCTGGATCAGGCTGAAGCCGGCGCCGATTGGGTCATGCCGGGCTTTACCCATTTGCAAACTGCGCAACCCGTGACCTGGGGCCATCACATGATGGCCTATGTGGAAATGTTCCGCCGTGATTTATCGCGCATTCGCGATGCGCGGGCGCGAATGAATGAATGCCCTTTGGGCGCGGCGGCACTGGCTGGCACATCTTTCCCCATCGACCGCCATGCCACAGCGGCGGCATTGGGGTTTGATCGTCCCATGGCCAATTCGCTGGACGCGGTCAGCGACCGCGATTTCGCACTGGAATTCCTGTCCTGCGCATCGATCTGCGCCATGCACCTGTCCCGCTTTGCCGAAGAATTGGTAATCTGGTCATCGGCACAATTTCGTTTTGTCACCCTGTCGGACCGGTTTTCCACCGGCTCGTCGATCATGCCACAAAAGAAAAACCCCGATGCGGCGGAATTGATCCGCGCCAAAATTGGCCGGATTTTCGGCGCTAACCTGTCGCTGATGATGGTGATGAAGGGGCTGCCACTGGCCTATTCCAAGGACATGCAAGAGGATAAAGAACCGGTGTTTGACGCGGCCGACAATCTGATGCTGGCGCTGGCGGCGATGGATGGGATGGTGCGCGATATGACCGGCAACCGCGCCGCTTTGGCCGCCGCTGCGGGATCAGGGTTTTCCACCGCGACCGATTTGGCCGATTGGCTGGTGCGGGTTTTGGGCCTTCCCTTCCGCGATGCGCATCACGTCACGGGCACATTGGTCGCCATGGCCGAAAGCCGTGGCTGCGATCTGGCAGATCTGCCTGTTGCCGATATGCAATCGGTGCATGCAGGGATCACTGAAGATGTGCTTTCGGTGCTCAGCGTTCAGGCCTCTGTGGCATCGCGGACCTCGTACGGGGGGACGGCCCCCGCAAATGTGCGTGACCAGATTAAACACGTAAAAAGTGAATTAAAATAAATATAAAACCTTTGCGCGAATTTAAAATGCGTATTATCCTTTCGTCATCAAACACGAAAGGATGATATCGATGTTTAACAAGTGTATTGCCCCGTTGGCAGCTGTCAGTGCATTTTTGCTGGCCCCAATCGGTCCTGCTGGTGCGCAAAATTTAATAACTGTCACAGGCGCGGTGGATCACCCCAACCGCGGCGCCTATTCAGCAGACGTTGATAAATTCTTTGGGTTTCACGAAATCACATTTGACACCGCCCATGCCTTTGACATGGCCGCGCTGACAGCCCTGCCCCAGCAAACAATCACAACCGATTTTCCCATGGGCGGGGCCATGCAAACCTTTGAGGGGCCAGCCCTTTCCGATGTGCTGGCGACCGCTGGCGTAGCAGGGGGCGCCACGGTTTGGATGCAAGCCCTGGATGGCTACGCGGTCGAGGCCCCAGTGTCCGAATTAATCGCCAAAGGTGCGGTTTTAGCCCTGCGCCGCAACGGGCAGCCCATGGGGTTGGGCGATTTTGGACCGGCGCAGCTGGTTTTCCCGCGTGGCACGATGGCCGGTCTGGATGATATGAATGATGATCTGTGGATCTGGTCGATCTTTCACATCAAGGCGCAGTAATTCCACACTGGCGATGGGGGGGCGGCTTTGCTAGGCTGAAGCCAGCCAAATCATCGGAGTCGCCCATGCCCCCTTCCATCACCCTTTTGCGCCTGTGCCTTTTGACAGCCGCCTGTGTCTTGGCCGCCTGCGGTGCGGACGGGCCACCGATTCCGCCGCAATAACCCCATGTTGACAGGCCCCCACAGCCTGATAAGACAGCGCAAAATGCAATCCGGGATCAGGCCAGATGGATCACTTTATTTATCAAAATGGCGCGCTTTGCGCTGAAGACGTGCCATTGGCACAAATCGCAGCTGAGGTTGGCACGCCTTTTTACTGCTATTCCACCCAGACCCTGACCCGCCACTACAAACTGTTTGCCGAGGCATTGGACGGCGTGCCGCATTTCATCTGCTATGCGATGAAAGCTGCCAGCAATCAGGCAATCCTGCGCACCTTGGCCCGTTTGGGCGCAGGAATGGATGTGGTGTCAGGCGGCGAATACGCCCGCGCCCGCGCCGCAGGGGTGCCGGGGGATCACATCGTGTTTTCCGGCGTTGGCAAAACCGATGATGAAATCACCCAAGCATTGCAGGGCGGCATCCGACAGTTCAACGTGGAATCCGAACCCGAAATGCAGGCCATCAGCCGCATTGCCAGCGCATTGGGCAAAACCGCCCCGATTGCGGTGCGCGTCAACCCTGATGTGGACGCCAAAACCCATGCCAAAATCGCGACCGGAAAATCCGAAAACAAATTCGGCATCCCCATTTCCCGCGCGGCCGAGGTTTATGCCATGGCGGCCAGCCTGCCCGGGCTGCAAGTGGTGGGGATCGATGTCCATATTGGCAGCCAGCTGACCGATTTGGCCCCGTTCGAGGCCGCCTACACCAAAGTGGCCGAGCTGTGCGAATCCCTGCGCGCCCAAGGCCATGATATTCAGCGGCTGGATTTAGGCGGCGGTTTGGGCATCCCCTATAGCCGCAGCAATGAAACCCCGCCCCTGCCGCGCGACTACGGCGCCATGGTGAAACGCACCTTGGGTCATCTGGGGTGCGAAATTGAAATTGAACCCGGGCGCCTGATCGCCGGCAATGCCGGTGTTTTGGTGTCCAAAGTGATCTATGTAAAATCGGGCGAGGATCGCAATTTCCTGATTTTAGACGCCGCCATGAACGATCTGATCCGCCCCGCCATGTATGACGCGCATCACGATATTGTGCCTCTGGCCGAACCCGCAGCTGGGGCCGAACAGGACACATATGACGTGGTTGGTCCGGTTTGCGAAAGCGGCGACACCTTCACCAAAGGGCGTAGCCTGCCGCGGCTGGATACCGGTGATTTGGTCGCTTTCCGATCTGCTGGGGCCTATGGCGCGGTGATGTCCAGCGAATATAACTCGCGCCCATTGGTGCCAGAGGTGTTGGTCAACGGGTCCGATTTCGCCGTCATTCGCCCCCGCCCCAGCTATGCCGAGATGATCGGGCGGGACGTGATCCCCGATTGGTTGATGGAAGATGACGCCGCGGACGGTTAACCACGTCTGCGCCTAGGCCCCCGCGCGCCCGATGATCCGCATCACCATGTGATCCAACCGCGTTCGCGCCAGATCAATCCGCGCAACCGCCACAGTTAACCCCGGCGCCAAGGATGGTATGCGCGCCGAGATAAGCGGCGCATTGGCATAGGCCAATCCGATGATCATCGCCAATACCAAAACGAATGAAAACCCAGCGGTAAAGGCACGACGTTCCCGATGCAGCTGCGCTGCCGCTGCCGCTGGCGCAGCCGCCTGATCGGATGATCCGCTACTGGGCGTTTCATCTTGGTGTGGTTCAGGCACTGCGTCTTGGTCTGTGCCTTCGTTATTATGGGCCTCGATCTGGGCCAAAACCTCGGCCGCGGGGCGAAATTCTGGCGCCGGTTGATCGGCTGCAATGTCTTCAGGTGCCTGATCTGCGGACGGGGTGACGGGCGCGGCCATGTCATCGCTGTCTTCGTCATATCGCGCCCCTGCGCGCACGGCGGCTTCACGCGTGGCTTCGGCGCGCAAAACAGCCGCCACATAGGGATCCAGCGGCGGGCGCTTTATCGCTGGCAGTGGCGCCTGATGCCATACATGCAGACATTCTTCGCATTGCACATCGCGGCCAGCGTCGGGGATCATATCCTCTGGCACTGCATATTCGGTGCTGCAATTTGGGCAGATAAGCCGCATGGTCCCTCGCTTGGCAGGGCCGCGCAGGTACAGGCGCAGCCAGATATTAACCTGTTTCTACCCCGTCCGACCCGATGTGAAAAGGGCCAAACGTGCGGCTTTGGCGTTGAAACTTGGATCGCTTACTGTCACAACAGGGCAAACCACGCCCTTAGACTGATTTGGATCCCCTGCACCATGATCGCATTTGACACCGTCAGCTACAGCTATGCCGGCAGCGCAGCCCCACTTTTCGGCGGCGTATCGCTGGAATTGGCGCGCGGATCATTTCATTTCTTAACGGGGCCTTCGGGGGCTGGGAAAACCACATTTATGCGCCTGTGTTATGGCGCACTGCTGCCCAGTGATGGGCGCGTGTCCCTGTTTGGTCAGGACAGCGCGCAGATGGATCGCAACGCGGTTGCGCTGGCACGGCGCAAGATCGGTGTGGTGCATCAGGATTGCAAATTCTTGGACCATCTCCCGCTAAAGGAAAACGTTGCGCTGCCGCTGAAGGTCTCTGCCCAATCAAAACTGGCCGATGATAAGAATATATCCGAACTGCTGTCATGGGTGGGCCTGTCGGGCCGCGCGAACGCGCTGCCGCCTGAACTGTCGGGCGGGGAACGCCAACGCGCCGCGCTTGCGCGTGCGGTTATTATGTCACCCGATGTGATCTTGGCGGATGAACCCACCGGCAATATTGATTGGGAAATGTCGCAGCGGTTGCTGCGCCTGCTGGTCGAGCTGAACAGCCTGGGCAAAACCATCGTGATCGCCACCCATGATCTGTCACTGATCCGCACCGCCAAAACCATGGTGCAGGCGCGGGTGCTGCGCATCGCGGGTGGATCGGTGCAAATTGCGGGGGCTGACCTATGAATTTGCGCGAAGCCTTGAACAGAAATGATGCGGGATCCATCGTCCCGCCCAGCGGGATCACCGCACAGCTGACCTTGCTGACGGCCGCTGCCATGGCCGTGTTGTGCGTTTTTGCCCTGACCCTGTCACTGGCCGCGCAGCGCATTGCCCAAGATTGGGAGGACGCCCTCGCCCACAGCGCCACAGTGCGCATCAACGCCCCGGACGAGGCCCGAAGCGCCGAACGCGACGCCGTGATGGAGGTCCTGCTGACCACCCCTGGTATCGCCGCCGCGCGGGAAATCACTCTGGACGAACAAAAAACCCTGCTCGCCCCCTGGCTGGGCGAGGATGCCCCGATTGATATGCTGAACCTGCCGGTGCTGATCGCCATCACACAGGCCGATCCCCCCTATGACGCCACCGGGCTGCGGCTGCGCCTGTCTGCGCAGGCGCCATCGGCGGTTTTGGATGAACACAGCCGCTGGCGCGCGCCAATTGTGGCGGCGGCGCAAAAGCTGCGCCTGATGGGGTGGGGCGGGATTGTATTGATCGGCTTTGCAATGGCGGCCATGGTGATATTGGCCACCACAGCCTCATTGGCGGCCAATGCCCCGATTATCGAGGTGCTGCGGCTGATCGGAGCCACAGATCGGTTCATCGCCCGCGCCTTTGTCGCGCGGTTCACCCTGCACGCGGCATTGGGTGCGGGGGTTGGCAGCGCGCTGGCCGCAGGTGTCATCCTGTCCTTGCCAGATGGGGCCAGTGTTTTGGGGTTTGCAAACCTTGCGCTGGGCGGCGCGGATTGGCTGTGGGTTGCACTGATCCCATTTGCCGCCAGCGCCGTTGCCTTTGCCGCCACACAAGCCGCCGCCAGCATTAAATTAAAGGGACTGACCTGAATGGGCTATGCATTTCAATGGATCCGGTCGCTGATCTTTAACATCCAGATGTATATTGCCCTGGCCGTTATTGCCATTGGCGGGATGCCACTGGTTCTGATCCACCGCCCCTGGGCCTTTCGCGTGATCCACGCCTTTTGCGGCTATGTTCGGTGGAGCGCCTCTTGGATCATCAACCTGAAATCCGAAATTCGCGGCACGCCGCCCCAAGGTGCGGTTTTGGTCGCGGCCAAACACCAAAGCTTTTTCGACGTTATACTGATCGTCAGCGCCGTTGAGCGGCCACGGTTTGTGATGAAGGCGTCGCTGGCCTATACGCCCTTTGTCGCCTTCTATGCCCGCAGCGTCGGCTGCATTGCCGTGAACCGCGGCAAACGGTCCCAAGCAATCAAAAAGATGGTTGAGGATCTGAAAAACAAAGTGGATTTTGGCGGCCAGCTGATCATCTACCCCCAAGGCACGCGCGTCGCGCCCGACGTGAAAGCCCCCTATAAGGTTGGCGCAGCGGTGCTGTATGCCCAAACCGGATTTGACTGCGTGCCTGCAGCCACCAATGTGGGGTATTTCTGGCCCCGCAGCAGCGTTTACCGCCGCCCCGGTACAGCCGTGGTGGAATTTCTGGACCCAATGCCGGCTGGCATGGATAAAAACAACTTTCTGAACACATTGGAAACCCGGGTTGAAGCCGCATCAAATGCCCTGCTGGCCGAAGCCAAGGCCAAAGCATAAAAAAAGGCCCCCACAGAATACTGCGGGGGCCTATTGATTAATTCACGATCCGCTTAGGCGTGAATCGCGCCATCACCGCAGGCCAATGCCGCTTCGCGCACGGCTTCGGAATAGGTGGGGTGAGCGTGACAGGTCAGGGCCAGATCCTCGGCCGAGGCACCAAATTCCATGGCCACACAGACCTCATGGATCAGATCACCGGCGGCGGGGCCAATGATATGGCAGCCCAGAATGCGGTCGGTTTCTTTATCCGCCAGCAGCTTCACAAACCCATCAGCGGCGAAGTTTGCTTTGGCGCGGCCATTGCCCATGAAGCTGAATTTACCAACCTTATAGGCGCGGCCGGCTTCTTTCAGGGCCTCTTCGGTGGCGCCGACATTGGCAACCTCGGGGTGGGTGTAGATCACGCCGGGGATCACGCCATAATTCACATGGCCATGTTTGCCGGCGATGGTTTCGGCGGCGGCCATGCCTTCATCCTCGGCCTTATGGGCCAGCATGGGGCCTTCGATCACGTCACCGATGGCATAGATGCCTTTGACATTGGTCTGCCAATCTTGGCCGGTTTTGATCTGACCACGCTGGGTCAGTTCCACACCCAGCGCATCCAGCCCCAGCCCATCGGTGAAGGGTTTGCGCCCAGTGGCAACCAGCACGCAATCCGCATCAATCTGATGTTCGCTGTCATCTTTGCGCAGCTTATAGGTGACTTGGCCTTTGCCTTTCACCGCTTTGGCGCTTTGCACCGCGGCGCCCATGACGAATGTCATGCCTTGCTTTTCCAGCAGGCGTTTGAATGTCTTTTGTACCTCGCCATCCATGCCGGGGGTGATGTGGTCCATAAATTCGATCACGGTGACGTCGGCGCCCAAACGGGCATAAACGCTGCCCAGCTCCAGCCCGATAACACCTGCACCGATCACCACCATTTTCTTGGGTGGTTTGGCCAGCGACAGCGCACCGGTCGATGTCACAACGGTTTTTTCATCCACCTCGACCCCGGGCAGGGCCGCTGGTTCTGAACCGCTGGCGATCAGGATATTGCGGGCGCTGATCACATCATCACCCACCTTCACCTGACCGGGGGCGGGGATGCTGGCCCAGCCTTTAATCCACGTGACCTTGTTCTTTTTGAACAAAAATTCGATGCCCTTGGTGTTGCCGTCGATCACATCATCCTTGTAGGCCTGCATCTGCCCCCAATCGACTTTGGGAGCGTTGATTTTCAGGCCCATCTTGTCGAAATTATGGGTGGCTTCATGCAGTTGGTGGCTGGCATGCAGCAGCGCCTTTGATGGGATGCAGCCCACATTCAGGCAGGTGCCACCCAGCGCGCCGCGCCCTTCAACACAGGCGGTTTTCAAACCCAACTGCGCGGCGCGAATGGCGGCAACATATCCACCGGGGCCACCGCCGATAACGACCAAATCATATCCATCCATAATCTCGTCCCTTTCCCGTGTTTTAAAGATCCAACAGCAGACGCTGCGGGTCTTCCAACGCCTCTTTCACGCGCACCAGGAAGGTCACGGCGCCTTTACCGTCAACAATCCGGTGATCATAGGACAATGCCAGATACATCATTGGGCGGATCACAACCTGCCCATTAATCGCCACTGGTCGGTCCTGAATTTTATGCATGCCCAAAATCCCCGACTGCGGTGGGTTCAGAATGGGCGAAGACATCAGCGACCCATAAACCCCACCGTTCGAGATGGTGAATGTGCCGCCTTGCATTTCTTCCATGCTCAGCTTGCCATCGCGGGCGCGCAGGCCCTTTTCAGCAATCGCCTTTTCAATCCCAGCAAAGGACATGCTGTCCGCATCGCGGATGACCGGCACAACCAGACCGGTGGGGGTGCCCGTTGCGATACCCATATGAACAAAATTCTTATACACAATATCGGTGCCGTCGATTTCGGCGTTCACCTCTGGCACTTCTTTCAAAGCATGGCAGCAGGCTTTGGTGAAAAAGGACATAAAGCCCATGCGAACACCATGCTTCTTTTCGAACTGATCCTTATAGGTTTTGCGCACCTCCATTACTGCGCTCATGTCCACCTCGTTATAGGTGGTCAGCATGGCGGCAGTGTTTTGGCTGTCTTTCAGACGCCGTGCGATGGTCTGGCG
>JALQTR010000136.1 GCA_023260835.1 Paracoccaceae bacterium | reverse complement strand
GCCGCCTGCGCCCCGAGGTCGAGGCCGAGCTGGACGCCAGCTATTGGGAAAGCCTGGATCAGATGGTGGCACGGATGGATATTATCAGCATCAACTGCCCACATACCCCCAGCACCTTCCATTTGATGAACGCGCGGCGGCTGAATTTGATGAAAAAGGATGCGGTGCTGGTCAATACATCACGCGGCGAGGTGGTGGATGAAAACGCGCTGACGCGGCTGTTGCAATCGGGCCATCTGTCGGGCGCGGGGCTGGATGTCTATGAACGCGGCACCGAAATCAGCCCCGAATTGCGCGATCTGCCCAATGTGGTTTTGCTGCCGCATATGGGGTCGGCCACGGTCGAGGGCCGGATTGAAATGGGCGAAAAGGTGATCATCAACATCAAAACCTTTGCCGATGGGCATCGCCCGCCGGATCAGGTTGTGCCGTCGATGCTGTGACCCTGCAAACGCCCCTTTTCCTTTGCACGTTTAGACCTACATTTGTGATACACGAGGTAACCTAAAGGTGTATGTGATGTCTGATTCTAAAAAGCCTGTTTTCTCACGCCGCCATGTGCTGGGCGCAGGGGCGGCGATGCCGCTGGCGGCGCTGGCGCCGCAAATGACCCGCGCTGCGGCCGACATGAAGGGGACGGGGCAATCCCCGTTTCACCGTATCAAATTGGGCGCGTTCGAAGTGACCAGCCTGCTGGCCGCAACGCGCCCCGTTCCGGATCCGCATAATATTTTTGGCCTGAATGTGACGGATGCGGAATTTGCATCGGTCAGCTCTGCGGCCAATATCCCAACCGATGTGGCGCAGTTTTTCTTTACGCCAACCGTGGTGAATACCGGATCATCCCTTGTGCTGTTTGACACCGGCACCAATGCAGATGGCATCGCCGCCGCGCTGAACGCCGCAGGCTATGGCACGAATGATATTGATCAGGTGGTGATTACCCATATGCATGGCGATCACATTGGCGGGCTGATGAAGGATGGCACCCCCACCTTTGCCAATGCCAGCTATGCCACCGGCGCAATTGAATTTGACGCCTGGGATATGTCGGGCAATGACGGGTTTGAATCCAATGTCCGTCCGCTGGCCGAAAACATGACGATGCTAGAGGATGGCGGATCACCCGCATCGGGCATCACTGCGATGCTGGCCGCTGGCCATACCCCGGGGCATATGGGGTATATGATCGAAAGCGAGGGCAAACAGCTGTTCCTGGGCGCGGATTTCGCCAATCATTACGTCTGGTCACTGGCCCATCCTGATTGGGAGGTCAAATTCGACCGCGACAAAGCCGCCGCTGCGCAAACCCGCCGCCGTATTCTGGATATGCTGGCGGCCGATAAAATTCCATTCATCGGCTATCACATGCCCTTCCCAGCGATGGGGTTTGTGTCCAAAGCCGGTGATGGCTATCGGTATGAACCGGCCAGTTATCAGCTGATGCTGTGATTGCGCGGCAGTGCTGACATGACAAAGGCCAGGGTGCAATGCACGCCTGGCCTTTTTTGAATAACGCCCCCCGTCAGCTGGGATCGCGCCAGCGGTTGGCGATGGGGTATCGCCGGTCCAGCCAAAAGGCACGGTTTGACAGCCGCGCGCCGGGGGCGGATTGGAACCGTTTGTATTCACTGATGTAAAGCAGATGCTCGATCCGTTTGACGTCATCGCGGTTAAACCCTGCGGCTACGCAATCGGCCACGGATGCATCGCGATCCACCAGCATCTCTAATATCCCATCCAGCACATCATATTCGGGCAGGCTGTCGCTGTCCTTTTGATCGGGGCGTAATTCGGCGCTGGGGGGTTTGGTGATGATCCGTTCGGGGATCACCGCACCGGCGGGGCCTGCCATCCAATCGCGGTGCTGGGCATTGCGCCAGCGCGAAATGGCAAAGACCCGCGTTTTATACAGGTCTTTGATTGGGTTATAGCCGCCGGCCATATCGCCGTAAATTGTGGCATATCCCACTGCGACCTCGGATTTATTGCCCGTGGTCAGCAGCATCGCCCCTGTCTTATTGGACAGCGCCATCAAAAACAGCCCGCGCAGGCGGGATTGGATGTTTTCTTCGGTCAAATCTGGGGTGGTGCCGGCAAAGAAGGGGGCCAAACTGCCCTCGATTGCGCTGCGCGCGGGCTCGATCGGCAGATTGTCCAGATGGCAGCCCAAAGCGGCGGCCAATGCGCGCGCATCCTCAAGCGAGTGATCCGATGTATAGGGCGAGGGCAGCATCACCCCGCGCACCGCATCCGCGCCCAATGCATCCACCGCAATCGCGGCGACCAGCGCGCTGTCAATGCCACCTGACAGGCCCAACAGCACACGCGCAAAGCCTGTTTTGGCGCAATAATCGCGCAGGCCCAGAACCATGGCGTGGTAATCGGCCTCGGCCTCATCTGGGGCAGGGGCCATATCGGCCTGCTCTACGCGCCACCCGTCATCGGTTTGCGCCAATGTGATGGTGGTTGTGGCATCCATGAAATAGGGCATCTGCAGCGCCAATTTCCCGCCGGGGTTCAGGGCAAAACTGCCCCCGTCGAATATTTGATCATCCTGTCCGCCGACCAGGTTCAGGTATATCAGCGGCAGGTCGGTTTCCACCACGCGCGCCACGGTATGGTTCAGCCGCGCGTGACGCTTTTCACGGTCATAGGGGGATCCGTTGGGCACCAACAGCAGCTCGGCCCCGGTTTCGGCCATGGTTTCGGCGACATCTGCGTTCCAGATATCTTCGCAAATTGGGCTGCCGATGCGCAGGCCACGCAGCGCCACGGGGCCGCCCATCGGGGGTTGATCAAACAGGCGCTTTTCGTCAAACACATGGGTGTTGGGCAGATGGTATTTATAGGATGCCCCGATGATTTGCCCGCCATCCATAAAGACATAGGCATTATACAGGCTGCCCCCTTCGGCCCATGGCATTCCAATCGCGATGGCCGGCCCATCGGCGCAATCACGCGCCAGCGCCGCGGCGGCATCCATTGCATCGGCGACAAAGGCGGGCTTTAGCACCAGATCCTGCGCGTTATAGCCGATTAAGAACATCTCCGGCAGGGCCAACAGATCCGCCCCCTCTGCCCGCGCCTGCGCCCAGGCCGCGCGCGCCAATTCGGCATTGCCTTTGATGTCCCCCACGCTGGGGTTGAGCTGGGCCAATGTGATGCGGAACTGGGCGTTCATGATCTGGGCATCCTGTGCAGGGTCTATTTGGATTTGGGTTTAACAGATTTCCCTGCGTGGAAAAGGGGGCTGCGGTATATTTCGGCTGTGTCTGGGGGGTGACGGTTTACTCCTTCCTAGACATTTACCCGCGGGTATGGGAAAGGGCGCGCATAGCGATAGGAGTATTCCAGCCATGACCACCACCCGTTTTGCCCCCTCTCCAACCGGTTACATCCATGTTGGCAACCTGCGCACAGCGCTGTTTAACTTTCTGATCGCGCGGCAAAGCGGTGGGCAATTCATCCTGCGCATCGATGATACCGACCCCGAGCGGTCGAAAGAAGAATATGTCGATGCCATCAAACAGGATTTGGAATGGCTGGGCCTGCATTGGGACCGTGTCGAGCGCCAATCCCTGCGCCTTGATCGGTACGAAGCCGCGGCAGAGGATCTGCGCGCTAAAGATCGGTTTTACGAATGTTTTGAAACGCCAACGGAATTGGACCTGAAGCGCAAAAAGCAGCTGAATATGGGCAAACCCCCCGTTTACGACCGCGCAGCGCGGGCGTTGGACGCGGCGGCCAAGGATAAACTGCGCGCTGAACGCGGGCAGGGCCATTGGCGGTTCTTGCTGGATCAAACGCGGATTGAATGGGCCGATGGCATTTTGGGCGATATTTCGATTGATGCGGCATCGGTGTCCGATCCGGTGCTGATCCGCGCGGACGGGCAGTTCCTGTATACGCTCGCATCGGTGGTGGATGATGTGGAAATGGGCATCACCCATGTGGTGCGCGGGTCCGACCATGTGACCAACACGGCCACGCAAATCCAAATCATGCAGGCACTGGGCCACAGCGCCCCGGCCTTTGCCCATCATTCGCTGCTGACAGGGCCGCAGGGCGAATCGCTGTCCAAACGTCTGGGTACGCTGGCGCTGCGTGATTTGCGCGCGCAAGGAGTGGAACCTTGGGCGCTGCTGAACCTGTTGGCGCGGCTGGGATCATCCGATCCGGTGGAAATGATCGACGATATGGATGCGCTGGCCGCGGCGTTCACCCTGTCACATTTTGGCGCGGCACCAACGAAATTTGATGTGGCGGATTTGTTCCCCTTGACCGGCCATTATCTGCAGCGTCTGCCGGTGGCGGCTGTGGCCGATGATCTGGCGGCGCTGGGCGTGCCAGCCGACCAGGCCGAGGGGTTCTGGCTGGCGGTGCGCGACAATATTCAAACCCGCCAGGATTTGGCCCTGTGGTGGGGGATTTGCACCAAAGGTGCTACCCCCGATATCGCCGATGAAGACGCAGAATTCATCGCCCAAGCGATGACCCTGCTGCCCGAAGGCCCGTTTGATGCCAGTAGCTGGAAATCATGGACCGATGCCGTGAAAGAGGCCACAGGCCGCAAAGGCAAGGGCCTGTTTATGCCGCTGCGCAAGGTGCTGACCGGGCAGGCGCATGGGCCGGATATGGGCAGTTTTATGCCCTATTTGCAGGCGGTAAAGCGGTCATAAAGACCGTTCATAAGGCATGGCTAATGACAACTATGTAAGGGGGGCAGCTGGGGTTGCCCCCCTTTGTCGTTGGTATAGAGGCAGGGTTAAAACACCGCGGCGCCCAAATCGCGCAAGCTGGCATCAATCAGATCCCGTTCGGCCGCAGTAATCGTCTGCGCGCGCGGATAGATCGGGGCGGCGCGGTCGTTCTTGATCGGGGCGTCCCAATGATCTGTGCTGCGGATAAATTCGGCCAACCCCTTTGGGCCGGTTTCGCGCAGATACCCCTGAAACACCACATCAATATAGGACAGCAAAACGGGGGCGTCTTTGCTGGCTGGGCCAAGGTCTGCTTGCGGCACGGCGTAAATCGCCAGATCATCCAAAGTGGGTCCTTGCAGGATATCACTGGCGGGGACGGGGTTGCGGGTGTAGGCGGCCTCGCGCAGGTCCAGCGCTGTCCAGTCGCCCGCGGCAACTGGCGCGGCCAGCCCCGTGATCTGACCATCAGGATCGGGGCGCACAGTTAAAAACGCCACATCTCGACCCGGCGCGCGCGCCCACAGCCGCCGCCATCCCCGAACGGTTATGATCTGGCCGCCATCATGGTCATGCGTGGCGCGGTTCACCAAAGACCCATAGCCAAAGAAATGCGGATGTTGTGCGTTTTGATGCATATCAAACCTTTATTTTGCCAATCTGACATACTGTGCCACGATCTTTATTTGCAAGGTATAGTCCGATGCGTGTCACCAAACGAACCAATATTGCCCTGCGCGTGATGATGTTTTGCGCGGCAAACCCGGGGCGGTTGGCGACCAAAGCAGAAATTTCTCAGGTCTGTCAGACATCCGAAAATCATCTGGCGCAGGTGATTAATCAACTGGCGCAGATTGGGCTGCTGCACACGCAGCGTGGCCGCAATGGCGGGCTGAGCCTAGCCCGCCCCCCCCATGATGTCACAATCGGCGAGGTCTTCCGCGCCCTAGAAGGTCCATTGCCTTTGGCTGAATGTTTTTCAGATACAGATGACAGCTGCCCGCTGATCTCAGCCTGCCGTTTGCGACTGGCCCTGCAGGACGCGGCCGAGGTGTTCTTTGCCCATTTGGATGGCATCACATTGGATGCGTTGGTCTGTGATAATCCTGCACTTATGCATCTGCTGACCCCGCCGGCCTGCGCCGCTCAGACTCGATCGACGATGCCCAGCCCGGCATAAACCGCGCGCATCGCTATGCGCCGCGCGCGTCCCATGGCAAAGCGGCGCATCGGGCGTTGGCAAAGCGCGGGGTGAAACAGCCCCAGATCTTGGCCGCTGATCTGCTGCGCCAACAGCGCCCCGGCATAGCTGCCCATCGCAACCCCATTGCCGTGATACCCCAGCCCAGCATAAAGCCCCGGGCGCAATGCCCCGATAAAGGGGACCAGATTGCGTGTCAGGCAGGCAAGGCCGGACCATTCATGGGATATGTCCACATCGCGCCAGGCGGGAAACAGCGCTGTGAAATTGCGCCGCAATCGCGCGGATACGGCCCGTTGTTCGCCTGCGCGCGCCGACAGCCCGCCGCGCATGCCAAACAGGAACCGCCCATCGGGCAGGCGGCGGAAGTAATGCAGCAAGGCGCGGGTGTCATAGGCCATTTGATCGCTATGCCAGCCTTGCGCCGCGGCTTCGCCCGCTGTCAGGGGGCGCGTTACGATCACCGATGATTGCACTGGCAGCAGGCGGTTTGTCAGCTCTGGCAGCAGCGTTTCGGCGCTGTAGCCATTGGTGGCAAGGATCACTTGTCGCGCCTGAATTTGCACCTGTGCGCCGATCAAGGTGAAGTCCCCATCCTGCCCTGCGATTTCCGTGATTTCAGTAAAGGGCGACAGGCCAGCGCCCGCCGCCAGCGCCATCCCCAGCAGGGCTTGGGCGTATTTTTGCGGGTTCAGGCCAAACCCGATGGGCAGGGTCAGCGCGCCGTAAAACCGCCCACCGAAGCCCTGAGTTTCCATATCTTCGAATGGCGTTAATTGGGCCGTGACGCCATAATCGCGGCCCAGCCCATCTGCCGTGCGGCGCAGGCGGGCGAACGCCCGGGGCGTATGGGCCAAAATCGTTTCGCCCTGCGAATGGCGATCCACATCCGCGTCCAGCTGCGCAAGCAGGTCGTCCACATAGTGAACGGCGGCCATTTCGGTGCGCCGCCAATCACGCGGGCCAGCCGCACCGCCCAATTTGCGCAGCGCGGCGTCACTGGCTTTGGCCCCGCCCAAACAGCAAAAGCCCCCATTGCGGCCTGTGGCCCCCCAATAGGGGCTGCGCGCATCCAGCAGCAGAATATCACGGCCCTGACGCGCCAGATGCAGCGCAGCGTTCAGCCCCGTAAACCCCGCCCCAATAATGGCCACATCGGTTTTTTGCCGGCCGCGCAGCGGGGCGGGCAGGTCGGGGGCGTTGGATGTGCTGCGCCAAAAGCTGCGCGCGGCCAAGGCATCATCGAAGGCGGCGCTTTCCCATAAATATCGCATCAGGCGCTGGCCTTATGCGCATCCTCGGCCCGTTTGATCGCGCTGCGTTTGGTGATCAGCGATACGGTGATCACCCCAACCGCCACGGCCGAGATCATCAGCGTAGACAGCGCATTAATTTCGGGGCTGACGCCCAGACGGACGGCGGAAAAGATGCGGATGGGCAGCGTGGTGGCCGATGGCCCCGCGGTGAAGGACGCAATCACCAGATCATCCAGCGACAGCGTAAACGCCAGCAACCACCCCGAAATAACCGCAGGCGCAATCACCGGCAGGGTGACATAAAAGAACGCCTGCGCCCGCGTTGCCCCCAGATCCAGCGCCGCATCTTCCAGATCGCGATCAAAACTGACCAACCGCGATGACACCACAACCGATACATAGCACATGGTGAAGGTGGTGTGGGCCAAAATCACCGTGAACACCCCGCGATCCAGCCCGATACCGATGAACAGCAGCAGCAGCGACAGGCCGGTGATCACCTCGGGCATGACCAGCGGGGCATAAATCATGCCTGAAAACAGGCTGCGCCCGCCAAACCGCCCCATCCGCACCAGCACATAGGCGGCCATAGTTCCCAACACAGTGGCCAAAGTTGACGAAAAAAATGCCACGCGCAGCGTGACCCAGGCCGCATCCAAAAAGGTTTCATTCGACAGCAATTCGCCATACCATTTGGTGGAAAACCCAGCCCAGACGGTGACCAATTTCGATGCGTTAAAGCTGTAGATCATCAAGATCAGGATAGGCAGGTATAAAAAGGCAAACCCCAGCGTCAGGGCGGTGGCGTTGATCCAGGAAAACCGTCTCATGCGCCCTCACTTTCGCGCTGGCGCTGTTCGTTGCGCTGAAAGGCAACGATGGGGATGACCAAGATCAGCAGCAGCACCACCGCCACGGCGCTGGCCACGGGCCAATCGCGGTTGTTGAAAAATTCTTCCCACAGCACCTTGCCGATCATCAGCGTTTCACTGCCGCCCAAGATGGAGGGGATAACAAATTCCCCGATCACGGGGATGAACACCAAAAAGCATCCCGCAATAACGCCCGCACGGCTGAGCGGCACGGTGATCAGCCAAAAGGCCCGCAGTCGGGTGCAGCCCAGATCCTCGGCCGCTTCCAGCAGGCTGGGGTCCAGCTTTTCCAGGCTGGCGTAAATGGGCAGGATCATAAACGGCAGATAGGTGTAGATGATACCGATATAGACGGCTGTTGGGGTATTTAGCAGCGACAAAGGGTCATCAATCACCCCCAGCCACAGCAGAAATTGGTTCAAGAACCCCTCATTTGCCAAAATGCCGATCCAGGCATAAACGCGGATCAAGAAGCTGGTCCAAAAGGGCAGGATCACCAGCATCAACAATGTGGGGCGCCAGGCATCACTGGCCCGCGCCATGGCATAGGCAATGGGGTATCCGATCAGCAGCGTCATAAAGGTCGATACCAGCGCAATCCACAGGCTGGACAGATAGGCCTTCCAATAGAGCGCATCCGTCGTCAAAAAGGCGAAGTTTTCAAAATCCAGCGCGGTAAAAAAGGCGCGCAGCCCGTCCCAACCAGCGGATAGA
>JALQTR010000030.1 GCA_023260835.1 Paracoccaceae bacterium | reverse complement strand
GCAAATGGCGATGGTCTTGACCTATGGCGCCAAGGTTCCTGTGGTCAAAGTGGGGCGTATGGCGGGGCAATTTGCAAAGCCACGCTCGGCGCCAACGGAAACCGTTGATGGCGTTGAATTGCCCAGCTATCGCGGCGACATTATTAATGAACTGGATTTCACGGCGAATGCGCGCATTCCAGACCCGCAAAAAATGCTGCAGGCCTACACACAGGCGGCGGCCACGCTGAACCTGTTGCGGGCGTTTTCAACGGGTGGGTATGCTAATATCCAGCAGGTGCATTCCTGGACATTGGGCTTTACCCAAGGGGACAAGGCCGCCCAATACCGTGATATGGCGGATCGCATTTCTGATACGTTGGATTTCATGGCCGCCGCGGGCGTTACGCCCGACACGCATCACGCGCTGCAATCGGTTGATTTCTATACCAGCCATGAAAGCCTGCTGCTGGAATATGAAGAGGCATTAACCCGCCAAGATTCGCTGACCGGCAATTGGCTGGCTGGATCGGGTCACATGATCTGGATTGGGGATCGTACGCGCCAGCCAGATGGAGCCCATGTTGAATTTGCAAGCGGCGTGTTGAACCCAATTGGTCTGAAATGTGGCCCGTCGATGCAGGTGGATGATCTGAAACGCCTGCTCAATCGCCTGAATCCCAAAAATGAAGAGGGGCGTTTGACCCTGATCGCCCGCTTTGGCGCAGGCAGTGTGGGCGATCATCTGCCCCGCCTGGTCCGCGCTGTTGAGGAAGAGGGGGCAAAGGTTCTGTGGTCTTGCGATCCGATGCATGGCAACACAATCAAATCCTCTACCGGATATAAAACGCGGCCATTTGATTCGGTTCTGCGCGAAGTGCGCGAATTCTTTGCGGTTCACAACGCCGAAGGCACAGTTCCGGGCGGGGTGCATTTTGAAATGACCGGCCAAGATGTGACCGAATGCACCGGTGGGGTTGTCGCTGTCAGCGATGAAGATCTGTCCGATCGTTATCACACGGCTTGCGATCCACGGCTGAACGCCGATCAATCACTGGAATTGGCCTTCCTTGTCGCGCAAGAGCTGACAGCGCGCCGCGGTCAATTGGCCGATGTTGCAAACGGATAACCCCTAACGCCTGTGATTGTTCATGGGCGTTTATAGGACCGTTGTTCGCGCCCGCCTGCGATTACACGCAAACCCGAATTTTTCGGGCGTATAAAATCGGCTTTGGGTTCGGCAAATCCTGCAGCCACCTCCTGTTTTGGTGCGTCTTGCGTTCGTTGTGCCATCTCTGGTGCAATGGGCGCGGACAGGCTGCATTGATGCGCCCCGAATGTCATGTTTGTTGGCTGCCCAAACAGCCCTAACAATCGTGTACCTGCGCCGGTGTTGTCCGCCATGGGACACAGAATCATTTGCCCGCTGGTCCGGGTGTTATCTGCCGCCAAGTGCTGTGCGTGATGTGTCGATGGGCCACGCAGGATCATGATCTGTGGGGTATGGGTTTGATGGGCCTGTGCGATGGCTGTTTGCAGGCGCGCAATCGACGGCTGATCAAAGAAACATGATAAAACCATGCCATGGGCGTCGAACCCCAGAAGATCAGACAGAAATGTACCCGCCATTGTGATCCGCGCATCTCCGGATGCCAATATTTTCGCGGTGAAACTGTATGGTAACGCGGCCTTCAGGGCGATGGGGTCCAAATCATGTTTCTGCGGTAATTGCCCTTTTGCCATAAGCAAGGCCCAATGATCCAAGACATCGCTTTTGGCCTGCGCCATTGATATATCTAAACTTTTCACCATCACATGAACAACTTGTCGTAATGTTACCTTGTTACCTGTCATGACAATCACCTGATGTGAGTGTCAGATAATTGTCATGATTTTATGATTATTAAACTAAAATTATAATAAAATGGTTAATGGCAGGATGGGATTGGGATCCCTGCGGCCCCTTGACCTTTCCGATCGCAGCGGGGCAGATGCGTAGTAATTGTTGAAGCAGGAGGCAAAAATGGCAAACCGTCGTGGGTTGTTGATCATCCTATCCTCGCCATCGGGCGCGGGGAAATCCAGTCTGGCCAAACGGTTGCGGGCCTGGGATCGGGATATTTCCTTTTCGGTTTCTGCAACCACGCGGCAACCACGGCCAGGTGAAGTGGATGGTGTGGATTACCATTTTTATTCTGTCGATGAATTTTCAGCCGCTGTTGATCAGGGTGACATGCTGGAACATGCAAAGGTGTTTGATAACTTTTATGGCTCCCCCAAGGGGCCGGTGGCCGCTGCGATTGAGGCTGGGCAGGATGTTCTGTTCGATATCGATTGGCAGGGGGCGCAGCAGATCCGCAATTCGGCCCTTGGGGCGCATGTGCTGTCGATCTTTTTGCTGCCGCCCTCGATATCTGAATTGCACCGCCGTTTGGTCAGCCGCGGTCAGGACGATGACAGCACCATTGCGCGCCGCATGCGGCAAAGCTGGGACGAAATCAGCCATTGGGACGGCTATGATTATGTGCTGATCAACGAAGACCTGGACCACACAGAATCCCAGTTGCGCAGCATCATCAGCGCGGCGCGTTTGGGCCGCCGCCAGCAACCTGATTTGGTCGATCATGTGCGTGCGTTGCAAAACGAATTTCAGGAGGTATCGAAATGATTTATGAATTGGACGGACAGGCCCCACAAATCGCAGAAGATACATGGATTGCCCCTGATGCCAATGTGATTGGCAAGGTTGCCTTGGCCGATGGCGCGTCGATTTGGTTTGGATCAACCCTGCGCGGGGATAATGAATGGATCACCATTGGCGCCGGCAGCAATGTGCAAGAAAACTCTATCATGCATACGGATATGGGCTTTCCCCTAACGATTGGGGAAAACTGCACCATCGGTCATCGGGCGATGCTTCATGGCTGCACAATCGGCGATGGATCGTTGATTGGCATGGGGGCTACAATTTTGAACGGCGCCGTGATTGGCAAGGGCTGTTTGATTGGCGCGGGCGCCCTGATCACCGAAGGCAAAATCATTCCAGACGGCGCTTTGGTCATGGGCGCCCCTGGGAAAGTTGTGCGTGAATTGGACGCCGAGGCCCAGCAGGGGCTGCTGAAATCCGCCGAAGGGTATCAGGCCAATATGCGCCGGTTCCGCGCGGGTTTGCAGGCAATCGGGTGACATAATGACGCCAGCCCCCACATTTCAGCCCTTGCTGGATGCCTTGCCCTATGCGGCATTGGTTGTGGATGCCAAGGACCGAGTGATTGCAACCAATGACGCGGCCACGCAGCTGCTTGGTTGGCAGGCGCAGGGGCTTTTGCTGGTGAATGTGCTGCGCCAACCCGATGTGATTGCAACGCTGGATGCGGTTCGCGGTGGGGCGGATCAAAGCACCGCGCGTTACTTGTCGCGCAAATCCGAAGGGCGGGTGTTCGATGTGGTCGCGCGCCCGCTTGGCGCGGGGCAGGTTGTGCTGTCCTTTGTCGATGTCACCGCGGTGGAAGAGGCGGGCCAGATCCGCCGCGATTTTGTCGCCAATGTCAGCCATGAATTGCGCACGCCCCTGACGGCGCTGATTGGCTTTATCGAAACCCTACAAGGCCCCGCAAAAGGTGATGCCAAAGCGCATGAGCGTTTCTTGGGCATTATGCTGGACGAGGCCACGCGGATGACGCGTTTGGTGGATGATCTTTTGTCGTTGTCACGTGTCGAATCCACCGAACGAACGCGCCCGAGCGGCTTAGTAAATTTGGCCGAATTAATGGGCACTCTGAAAGAATATTATGAAAGCCAGGGCAATGATCACACCATCCAACTGGATGTGCAGACAGCACAGACCAGCACAGTGGGGGATGTAGACCAGTTACGTCAGGTCCTGTCAAATTTGATTGAAAACGCATTGAAATATGCCCCCGATACGCCTGTGACACTGCGTCTGGAAGGGCCTGTTTACGCACGCGAATTGCGTGGTGAGGCGCTGAAGCTGACGGTGATGGATCAGGGCCCGGGGATTGATCCCATTCATATACCGCGTTTGACGGAACGATTTTACCGCATCGACACGCACCGATCACGTGCGATGGGGGGGACCGGTTTGGGCTTGGCGATTGTAAAACATATTCTAACGCGCCATCGCGGCGCGTTGAAAATCAAATCGGCCTTGGGGCAGGGCAGTTCGTTTTCGATCCTATTGCCCGCGATCTAGGTCTTTGATCTAGGCCGGCGGCGGCGGAGCCGTGATTTTCTGTTCTGCCCGCCGTTCACGGGCAAAGACATACAGGCCAGATGTTATAATTATCGCCATTCCAACCCAAGCTGTGCCATTTGGCAATTCGTCAAACACCAACCACCCCAGCAGAGTGGCGGCAATGATTTCGGCGTATTGGACAGGTGCGATGATGCTGGCGGGGGCTTCGCGTAGGGCGAAGGATATAAACAGATGCGACACGGTCGCCAAAATGCCTACGCCCAGCAAAGTATAAATGGCTAACCCTCGCGGAAACACCGGATCCAAGGCTGCGATGCGGCTGCCATCAAACCACCACAGCAAGGGCAAAATCAGGGTCGACGCGGCCACCGCCGTATAGGCCTGCAAGGTAAAGGGGGATGACTTTTGCGCCATGGCGCGTGTCAGCAGCATATAGCCGGCAAAACAAAACGCAGTCCCCAGCGGCAACAGGGCGGGCAAGCCAAGGGCCACAAAATTGGGCTGAATGATCAGCAAGGCACCGATAAATCCGATGATGCAGGCGGATATGCGGCGGATACCGACCTCTTCCCCCAAAAATAAACCACTTAGAACCGTCAGGATCAGGGGTTCGATGAAAAAGATTGAAATCGCTTCGGCCATGGGAATGAACCGAAGGGCGGAAAAGAAGAACCCAGTGGCCGCCAACAGGCATGCCCCGCGCGCCAAATGCAGGGCGGCTTCGCGCGGGCGGGGCAGATGCGCCTGACCCATCCAAATAACAAGCGGCAGCAGGATCACAACCTGCACTGAAAAGCGCGCCGCCAGAATTTGTGCAACAGGCACATCATGCGGGGTGGCCTTGGCCAGCGCATCCATCACGGGTGCGACCAACGAAAAGCCAACCATGTATAAAATCCCGCGGGTGATGTTTTGCTGCTGCATCAAGTGGGTCCATTAAAAGGTTTTGATGATCAGTGGCAGAACATGGGCATCTGGGCAAGCCCCCCGCGTCAGCAATTGGGTACGTTCACCGCCAACCCCCCAAGCGAGGTTTCTTTGTATTTTTCCGACATATCCGCCCCGGTCTGCCGCATGGTTTCGATACAGGCATCAAGCGGCACCAAATGTGTGCCATCGCCGCGCAGGGCCAAGCTGGCGGCGCTGACCGCCTTGATTGCGCCCAAACCATTGCGTTCGATACAGGGTACCTGAACAAGGCCTTTGACCGGATCGCAGGTCATGCCCAGATGATGCTCAAGCGCGATTTCCGCGGCGTTTTCGATCTGTTCAGGCGTGCCGCCCATCACCGCGCACAGGCCCGCAGCGGCCATGGCGCTGGCCGATCCAACCTCGGCCTGACAGCCCGCTTCCGCCCCAGAAATCGAGGCGTTGAATTTCACCAGCCCGCCAATGGCGGCAGCGGTTAGCAAAAAATCCTCGACCCGCGATTCGCTGGCGCCCGGGACATGGTCCAGATAATATCGGATGACGGCTGGCACGACACCCGCCGCTCCATTTGTGGGGGCGGTGACGACCTGTCCGCCGGCGGCGTTTTCTTCGTTGACGGCCATGGCATAGACGCTCATCCAGTCGTTAATCGTATGCGGGGCGTTCAGGTTCATGCCGCGTTCGGCCTGCAAGGCGCGGTGGATCCCTGGCGCGCGGCGGCGCACGCCCAAACCACCGGGCAGGATCCCTTCATCCGCGTTCAAACCGCGATCAATGCAGTCATTCATCACCTGCCAAATCCGCGCCACATTGGTTTTCATATGGTCCGCGCCGCCGCGGCTGTGTTCATTCGCGGCCTTCATCTGGGCGATGGATTTTCCAGATGCTTTCGCCATTTCCAACATTTCTGCGGCGGATTTAAACGGGAAGGGGACGGGGTCGCCTTCATCTGTGGCTTTGCCTTCGGCCAATTCATCCGCCGTCAGCACGAACCCACCCCCGATCGAGTAATAGGTTTCTTGCAATATGATGTCGCCCTCATGGTCGGTCGCCATCAGAACCATACCATTGGCGTGGCCGGGCAGGTTGGGGCCAAAATCAAATTCCATATCCACCTTTGGATCAAACCGCATTGGCGACAAATCAGGCGGTGTGATCACCTTATCGGCATGGATTTGCGCCAGAGTTTTTTCCGCCGCATCGGCGTCATAGGCATCGGGGGTGAACCCAGCCAGCCCCAAGATTGTGGCGCGATCGGTGGCATGGCCCACACCGGTAAAGGCCAGCGATCCATGCAGCCGCGCCTTCAGCCCGCCAAATTCAAAGGGCGCCGCGCGCATTTTGGCCAAAAATTGCCCCGCCGCGACCATCGGACCCATCGTATGCGAGGAAGACGGGCCAATGCCCACTTTGAACATATCAAACACGGATAAAAACATGATCGGGGCGCTCCGATAAAAAAGGTGATTTTGCCAATGATATCTTGGAAATGGCAGCGGTGTAACCTGCGCAAAGCGACCTATTGCAGCAGCAAAGCGCCGCTTCGTTTTGGCGGCGAATGGGGGTCGTCATTTGTGGCCGGCGCGGCTATAACCCACAGGCAATGTGATTGCGCCAATAAAAGGACCAACAGATGACCACGCTCAGCCCCAGTGATATTGCCAAAAAAGCCTGCGCCGAAATGGCCGGCAGTTTTGTGAAGGATGGTATGAATGTGGGGTTGGGAACCGGATCAACTGCGGTGTTTTTGGTGGATTATTTGGGGCAGCGCGTAAAAGACGGGCTGAATATCCGCGCGGCGGCCACATCCACCCGCACCGCCCAGCAGGCCCGCGCCTGCGGGATCGAGGTGTGCGATCTGAACGATTTGGGCCGGCTGGACATCACCATTGATGGCGCCGATGAATTTGACCGCGATTTGCAGCTGATCAAAGGCGGCGGCGGGGCGCATCTGCAAGAAAAGATCGTCGCCGCCGCATCGGATAAGATGGTGGTGATCGCTGATGTCAGCAAGGCCGTGGATCGTTTGGGCGCATTCCCCCTGCCGGTCGAGGCGCTGTGCTTTGGCCGGCAAAGCACGCTGCGCCATTTGCAGCAGGCAGTGGCGGATCTGGGCTATGCCGATAAACCCATCACCCTGCGGCAAAAGGATGGCGCGGATGTGATCACGGATGAGGGTAATTGCATCTTTGATTTGCACATGGGGCAGATTACCGATGCGACGTCTTTGGCGGCTGCTCTGAAATCCATCCCGGGCGTTGTCGAACATGGGTTGTTTTTGCGCCTGGCGCAGGCTGTGGTGGTTGGGCGGCCCGATGGCAGCACCTTGGTTTATGATGCAGCTGACAGCCAGGGCGTCGCGGCGCAGATTTTTGCATAATGGGGGCAGTAATGGCATTTGATTTTGACCTATTTGTAATTGGCGGCGGATCCGGCGGCGTGCGCGCCGCGCGCGTGGCCGCGGGGGAATACGGTCTGCGCGTTGGTCTGGCCGAAGAGGACCGCTATGGCGGGACCTGCGTAATCCGTGGCTGTGTGCCCAAAAAGCTGATGGTGTTTGCCAGCGGCTATCCCGATCAGATTAAAGATGCGGTTGCCTATGGCTGGGATGCCAGCTGCGGCGCCTTCAACTGGCCCGCCTTTCGCGGCCGATTAGAGGCCGAATTGGACCGGCTGGAAACCGTGTATCGCGGGCTGTTGGCCGGCAGCAAAGTGCAATCTTTTGACGCGCGCGCCCGTATCAAAGATCCGCATCGCGTGGTGCTGGCCGATGGGCGTGAATTTACCGCGGCGCATATCTTGATTGCCACGGGCGGGCGTCCTGTTGTGCCAGATGATGTCCCCGGGGCCGAATTGGGGATCACGTCGGATGATGTGTTCCATCTGGGCGCGCTGCCCAAATCCATCCTGATTATTGGCGGCGGTTATATCGCCTGCGAATTTGCCGGGATCTTCAACGGGCTGGGCAGTAAGGTGACACAATTTTATCGCGGCGCGCAAATTCTGCGCGGCTTTGATGATGAAGCCCGCGCGCTGGTCGGTGATGAAATGCGGCACGCTGGGGTGGATTTGCATCTGGGCACCAATATCGTATCAATGGACCGCGCTGGCAGCGCGATCAAAGTCACCGCCACAAATGGCATGGTGGCTGAATTCGATCAGGTTTTATTTGCCACGGGCCGCGCGCCCAATTCCGCGGATCTGGGGCTTGAAGAATTGGGCATCACATTGGCGCGCGATGGGGCAGTGCCGGTGGATGATTACAGCCAAACATCTGTGCCATCGATATTCGCTATCGGCGATGTGACGAACCGCGTGAACCTAACCCCCGTTGCAATACGCGAGGCCATGGCCTTCACCGCCACCGTCTTTGGCGGCACGCCAACGCCGGTTGATCATGATCTGATCCCCACAGCCATCTTCACCCAACCCGAAATGGGCACCGTGGGCCTGTCCGAAGAGGAAGCCCGCGAAAACGGCCCGATCGAGGTCTACACAACCTCCTTCAAGGCCATGCAATCAGGTTTTGCAGGCCGGTCTGCGCGCGTGTTCATGAAACTGGTCGTCTGCGCAGACAGCCGCAAGGTGCTGGGGTGCCATATCGTTGCCCCCGGTGCGGGCGAAATGATCCAGCTGGCTGGGATTGCGGTGAAAATGGGCGCAACAAAGGAAGATTTTGATCGCACCGTGGCCGTTCACCCCACCATGGCCGAAGAATTGGTGACATTAAGAAAACCAACCCGCACCGCTTGAATTTTGCGTCAGCAAAACCAAGGTATAGACGGACAGACGACGACATATTCAGGAAGGATTTATCAATGGCAGGACATAACGGTGGCCCATGGGGCGGCGGGGGCGGCGACCGCAACCGCCCAAACGGGGGGCGCGACGATGACAATCGCCCACGCGGCCCGCAAAATCCCCAAGGGCAAATCCCTGAAATTGATGAGCTGGTTAAAAAAGGCCAAGAGCAGCTGCGCGTTCTGATGGGCGGCCGTGGCGGCGGCGGTGGCCCCAACGCCGGCGGATTGAACGCAGGCACCATCGGCATTGGTGTGCTGGTCGCGGCTTTCGCCTGGGCTTACCTCAGCTTTTACACCGTCAAACCCGAGGAACAGTCGGTCGAGCTGTTTTTGGGCGAATATTCGGCCACAGGCCAGCCGGGTCTGAACTTTGCCCCATGGCCGGTGGTTCGGGCCGAAATCGTGCCGGTCACGCGCGAGCAGACCGAAGATATCGGCGTGGGCGCGCGCGGCACCGATGCGGGGCTGATGCTGACAGGGGATGAAAACGTTGTGGATATCGATTTCCAGGTCGTTTGGAATATCTCGGACCCAGCGAAATTCCTGTTTAACCTACGTGATGCGCGGCTTGCCATTCGCGCCGTGTCTGAATCGGCGATGCGCGAAATTATTGCGCAATCCGATATGGCGCCCATCCTGAACCGCGACCGCGGCCCGATTGCCGAACGGCTGAAGGAATTGATCCAAGACACGCTGGACAGCTATGACAGCGGTGTGAATGTCCTGCGTGTGAACTTTGACCGCGCCGATCCCCCTGAACAGGTCATCGACGCCTTCCGCGAGGTTCAGGCCGCTGAACAAGAACGCGACCGTTTGGAAAAACAGGCCGATGCCTATGCCAACCGCGTTGTCGCCCAAGCCCGCGGTGAGGCCGCGGACGTCTCCCACCGTAAGAATCACGGGTCCGCGGGGCATGAATAGCCATATGGCGACACCGATGGCCGCCACTGCCGCAACGATGAACGTCACCCAGAGCCCAACACCGGGACCCTTCCTCGGCGCAGTGATTGCTGGTGCGGCGGGCTCTTGGGGTGGGGCCGAATAGTCGGGCACCTCCAGCCCGGCGAAGACGTCGTCGTCTCGGCTGAGCACCTCGGTCGGGAGGTCGTCGGAGTTCGATGGTGCCGGAGCCATCACCTTGGTGCGAGGAGTCGTGATGGCCTCGGTTGGCGTTTCGGCTTGGGCGCGTCGGGCGAGTTGGGGTTCGATGGTGCGAATGTGGTCGAGCAGAGCCTTGGCGTGGGGAGGACGCTCATCCGGCGAACGCTTCGTGCACCATTGAACGAGTTCGTCGAGTTCGGCGGGGACGTTAGGGTTGATGGAGCTGGGAAGGGGCACTGACGCGTTCGCGTGTTGGTAGGCGATGGTCACGGCCTGATCACCCGTAAAGGGCTGACGACCGGTGAGCATCTCAAACATCATGATGCCCAGGGCATAGAGGTCGCTCCTCACATCCGCGGGAGAGC
>JALQTR010000176.1 GCA_023260835.1 Paracoccaceae bacterium | reverse complement strand
TCATAATCTGATAGCGAAAGATTTTCACCGAACAGGCAGTGGATCCAGCACAGCCGCCGATCAGCCCAACAAAGAAAAACAGCGCAATCAAAAACGGCCCCCATCCCATATAATCAACCGAGGCATAGCCGGTGCCGGACATGATTGAGATGATGTTAAACAGCGCCTCGCGCAGGGCCTGTTCTGGATGATGCGGAAAGATCAGCACCAGAACCGACATACTGACCCCAACACAGACCGCGATCACCATCAAAAATGCGCGGACCTGCGTATCACGCAAAACCGCCCAATTATCCCCATTGATCAGCTGCACATAGCGCACAAATGGCAAGGCTGCCAAAACCATAAAGACGGATGCAACATATTCCGCAGGCCCGCTGAAGGTTCCAAAAGAGGCATCATAATTGGAAAATCCACCTGTCGAAATCGTTGTCATCGCGTGCACAATCGCATCAAAGAAATTCATCCCCACGATCAGATAACAGATCACACACAGGAGTGATAAAATCACATAGATCACCGAGATTTGCTTGGCGATCTGACTGGCGCGCGGCAGAATTTTCCCCATGGTTTCAAACCCTTCGGATCGAAAGATCTGCATACCGCCCACACGCAATTCCGGCAAAAACACCATCGCAACAACGATGATCCCAATCCCGCCCAGCCATTGCAAAACCCCGCGCCACAGCAAAATGCCATGCGGCAGGTGATCCAAACCACTGATGACGGTGGATCCGGTTGTGGTCATGCCGGACATGGCCTCGAAGAACGCATCGACAAAGCGCAGGTCAGTTGCCCCAATCATCAATGGCAGCGCTCCAAACAGCGGCAAAACCAACCAAACGGTAGTTGTCAGAATAAAGGTGTTGCGCCGATCCAGCCCCTTTTGCGCGCCGCTGGAACAGGCCAGTGCCGTTAATCCGCCCAGAAGCATGGTCAAAACGGCAGATTGGCCAAAAACATGGGCCTGATTGTTTTGATATACGACATCGACCGCCATAGGGATCAGCATGGCCGCCCCCAAAAAGGCGACCAACCAACCAATCACATAACCTATCGTGCGAAAATCAACCATGGATCAACCCATGGCGCGCAGGCCCATTGCTGTCAAGCGCCGAAGCGTTTAGCCAACATGAAACAGCGTTGTGAATAATTTGGGGTCCATACTGGTGCTGGCAAAGGTGTCACCTTCGGTCAAGACGCTGATGGCATCATGGCTGTGCAGGCTTTCTTGATGGCTGGCAATCACTCGGAAATCACCGATGCGGTCATCACTTTCCAACCCTTCGGCAAACAGCCGCGCCGCATCTTCAACAAAGATTGGGTTTGCGGCGTTTAATTCGGCGAATGCCTGTTCATCCTCGCGCTTGACCATCACCTGCGTTTCTGTGCGCACGGCTGTGCGGCAGATATCGATCAGATCTTCGAACCACAATTCGGCACCGGGGGCCAATGCAACGGACAACCGCGCGACAGATCGCTGCGAATGCGGTGTGGCCAGCTGCCCACGGGTACGCCGCGCATGTTCGCTCAGTTCAAGTGAGCATGGGCAGGTCGAGCTGTAGACGTAATCCAGATGCACAATGCGCTGGCGCTGGCCTTGGTGTTCAACCACCTCAAGCGCGATGTCGTAATATTGATAGCCCGACAGCCCAGACCGCAGGCTTTCCACCTTCATCGGGAAGGAAAACCGCATCTGCAATCGGGCGTCAAAGCTTTCCAAATCGGCTTTGTAATCATCCAGAACCGCATCCATCGTTTCAAAACTGAAGGTGCTCTCCGCATGGGCATAAAAGCTGCGCATGATGCGGGACATGTTAATGCCCTTTTTGCTGGCCTCCAGACTGACCGACCCAGTGACCGAAGTTTCCAACCGGATATCCCCACCATCGCGGGTGTGATACCCGATGGGCAGCCGGAAATTGGAAATACCCACATGCTGGATCATCCGCTGCGACCCACGAATTAATGAGCTGGGGCCATTTTGAAGATCAGGCAAGGTGGATTTATAGCGTGAATCCACCGCAAAATCATCCGGGTAGTCGGCTGACAATTCCGGATAGGCGGGTTGCCCCCCAGGGATCAGGGCGCGCAAAGAGGGGTGCAATGCATCAACGGCGGCTGCATCTGCCATTTCGGCCCATCGACGAAGGGTTAACAGCGCCTTTTGTGCGTCATCGTCACTGGGCAAAGTCACATCTGTCCGAGTGTGCATATTCATGCCGTTTCCCTTCTGCCAAACACTTCCATTTGAATCGAGCTGTGATGCTCTTTTGTCAGTGGTTAACTGATTATGTATTAACAATACGTAAATTAACTACGTTTGGATGCATTTTTTAGACGAATAAACAGAAAAAACGACATATTAACCAAAACCAAGGTTATTTTGGCAGGGCCGATTTGATTTCAGCGATCAGATCGGATGGGTCCTCTAACCCCACGCTTAACCGCATCAGGCCCGGCACAATGCCCAACAGCGCCTTTTGGTCATCAGGTAGGCGCTGATGTGTGGTTGTTGCTGGGTGTGTGATAATTGATTTCGCATCGCCCAGATTGTTTGATATTTTGATGAATTCCAGATTATTCATAAATTCAAACGCTGCCGCCTTTCCCCCTTTTAGGGTGAAGCTGACAACCGTACCACCCGCCCCCATTTGCTGCTGGCACAAATCATACTGCGAATGGCTGGACAGCCCGGGATACAGAACATCCTGAACGGCCGCGTGCCCAACCAAACTTTCCGCAATCAATTGCGCGCTGGTGGTTTGCGCCCGCACGCGCAAATCCATCGTTTCCAACCCTTTCAACATCACCCAGGCGTTAAACGGGCTGATCGCGCCGCCAGTGTGTTTCATATAAGGTTCGACCGTTTTACGGATAAAGGTTTCAGACCCAAGGATAATCCCGCCCAAAGCACGCCCCTGCCCGTCGACATGTTTGGTGGTTGAATAAATCACCACATCTGCGCCCAAATCAATCGCGCGCGAATAAATCGGTGTTGCAAATACATTATCTACCATCACAATTGCCCCAACATCATGGGCCATCTGTGACACCGCCTGAATATCTACCAATTCCAGCGTTGGGTTGGACAGGCTTTCAAAAAAGACCACTTTGGTGTTGTCGCGCAGTGCGCTGCGCCATGCAGTGATATCCGCGCCATCGACAAACGTGACCTCGACCCCGTATCGCGGCAAGATCTCTTCCAAAATGTACAGGCACGATCCAAACAGAGCCCGGGCCGCAACGACATGATCCCCCGCGCGCAGCGCCGACATCAACGCGCCGGATACCGCGGCCATACCCGATGCAGTGGCAAATGCGGCTTCGGCCCCTTCCAAGGCAGCCATACGATCCTGAAACATGGCCACCGTAGGATTGCCATAACGGGCATAGATAAACGCATCTTCGGGGCAATCTTCAAACCGCGCTTGCGCATCTTCCGCGCTGGCATAAACGAAGCCTTGGGTCAGGAAAATTGCCTCGCTCATTTCATTATACTGCGACCGGCGCGCGCCCTCATGCACCAACAATGTGCGTGGATTTGGTTTGCGTTTTTCTGCCATGGGGGTAAGCTCCGATCCAGTAGTTAGGCGCGGGCATACTGTTGAGACCAGCACCCGTCAAGATCGTAAAGAGGGGCCGATATGATCGAATTTCACACATGGACAACGCCAAACGGCTTTAAAGTCGCCATCGCGCTTGAGGAAATGGGCCTGCCGTATGATCTACACTGGGTCGATATTGGCAAGGGCCAACAGTTTGAACCTGAATTCTTAACCATCAGCCCGAACAACCGCATTCCGGCCATCATTGATCCAGATGGCCCCGATGGCACGCCGATTTCAGTTTTCGAAAGCGGAGCGATTTTGCTGTATTTGGCGCGCAAAACCGGATTGTTCATGGGCCGTGATGCCCGCACGCAGGTTGCAGTCGAAGAATGGCTGATGTGGCAAATGGGGGGCTTGGGGCCAATGGCGGGCCAAGCGCATCATTTCTTGTTCTATGCGCCACAAGCATCCCCACCGCAAATTCTGCCCTATGCGCAGGACCGGTTTCGCAACGAAACCGCTCGGCTTTATGGTGTACTGGATCGGCGGCTGGCACAGAGCGCCTTTGTCGCCGGTTCAGATTACACCATTGCAGATATGGCTATATTGGGCTGGGTCACACGTTGGCAGCGCCATGAACACGATCTGGATAAAACACCGCATGTCAAAGCATGGTTTGACTTACTAATGGCACGCCCAGCCGTTCAGCGTGGGCTGGCCCTGTCACCATAGGGTTTGTTTGGGGGGCAATGCGCCCTCGTACCAGGCACCGGGGGGCGTATCCCCCAATACCCATGGGCCAATTTGCGTGCGGATTAAACGCAGCGTGGGATGCCCCACAGCCGCCGTCATCCGCCGCACCTGCCGGTTGCGCCCTTCGCGCAGAACAATGCGCAGCCATGCGTCTGGCACGGTTTTTCGAAATCGAACGGGCGGGTTACGTGGCCAAAACTCTGGTGGATCGGACAGCAGTTCAACCTTGGCTGGACGGGTTTTTCCGTCTTTCAAAACGACCCCTTCGCGCAATTGGCGCAGCGCCTGTTCATCTGGAATGCGTTCCACCATAACCATATAGGTTTTGGGCATTTTAGCCCGTGGATGCGTGATTTTGGATTGCAGCTTTCCATCATCTGTCAACAGCACCAACCCCTCGCTGTCGCGATCCAATCGCCCTGCTGGATAGACATCCTTTACATCCACAAAATCAGCCAATGTTTGCCGCCCCTGCCCGTCGGTGAACTGGCACAGCACATCAAATGGTTTATTAAGCAAAATAATCCGCGTCATGCAGACCCAATGCCAGAGCAAACCGCCCATGTCCATCTGTGCCAGCGCAATTAAACCACCCCCAAGCAAGAAATGCTTGGGGGTGGTTACGTGATTAATAATGACCCAAATGCGCGCGCAGACTGACGCGGCCAGCGCTTGGTATGGGCCAATGCAGATACAGCAGGTCCTGATCATCACCCTGACGGGTTGCAACCTGTGGCACGCTGAAGACCATGGCGCCGCTTTGATCTGACAGCCCTTCGTGCAAAACCACACCGCTGACACCAGTGATTGGCCCGCCAAATGGCAGCTGCTGCACCGCATCAATCGCCCAAGTGGCCGCATGGGTTGTTTCACTGTGGTCAATGGGCAAGGGATTTTGGCTTTGGACTGTTACGCCCTGATAATAATTGCCCGAAAACCGCAGCTGCCCTGTGGCAGCCAAATTCAGCGGGGCAATGGACGCATCCACACGCTCGACCCGATCCAATGTGGTGCCATAGGACAAAAAGCCATTGCCCGTGACCGTCATCCCCTGAATGTGATGCCCCGCCCCATAGGGTTTGACCACGATAAAGCTGAACCAATTTGCCGCATTACCCGACAAGAACACGTTATTGGCGATGGTCAACCCTGAAAAGCTGGCCCCTGTGTTATAGTTCACAAAGGGATTGTGTTCATTGGTCCATTCGATCGCGGCATTGTCGACATAATTATCCGACAAGGTTGTTTGGCAGTCGAGCCGAGTTAAAATAACTCCGCCCAAACGGGGGCTGCCGGGCTGCGCATCATCTTGGAAAAAATGATTACCAGTGACAATGTTTTGCGCCCCTGCCAGCACCATGAAATGGCGAAACTGTGATGCCCAGTTATTACGGATTTTAATGTCATTGGAATTACCATTGATGGCGATCGATTGGCGATCCGTTGTGGACAGGTCGACCTCGTTCGTTTCGAAAAAACACCGATCAATCAGCATCCCTGCACAGGCAGACCCGGGCGACGTGATGGCGCGATCCTTTGGATAGGTGAAGCTGCATTCACTGATCCGGAACAGGCGGCCCGATTTGGGCAGGATCATACCGCTGGCCCGCCCACCGCAACGCAATTCCACGTTTTCCAGCTGGAAAAAACGCAGCAATTCAAAGCCCGAAAAATCCAGCAAATAGGAGAACCGCGTAAAGGTAAAGGATTGGCGCAATTGCCCGCAATGCAGGGGCAGTGACAGTTCAACCTCGCCTGCGGCTTCATTGATGCGGGTGATGTATACCTCGCGCCCGACGCCGTTGCCAGTGACCAGCGACCCCTCGCGCAGGGCCGATAATCCTGTCACGCCAGTTAAAACGCGTGGGTTTGCGGGATCATAGCTGGCAGTGGCTTGCGCCGTGTAAACCGGCCAATCCACCGCATCCGATGCAACGATTTCCCCATTGCGCAGCACGCGCCGCTGAACGAATGTATCGCGGTTGGCCACCGCGGCCGCCAGATAAGCTGGGCGCGTCAGGGTGATGCGCCGCCCCTCCAGATCCAATGTGCTGTGATCAGAGGCATTCATCAGCGCCTGAAACGCCCGTAAAAACCCCTTTTCCTCGCTGCCAAAAGCGCGGGTGTAGCTGGTTAAGGTAAAACTGCGCAAAAGTGCCAAATAGGCATCATCGGGCATATCCAACGATCCGTCAAAATCGACATTCGAAATCAACTGCAATGTTTGTCCAATGACATAGGTCCCCCGCGGCACATACAGTGTGCGCCCCGCAGCTGCGCGATCCGCCGCAACGAAGGCGTCAAAATCATCCGTCACGCCATCGCCGCGTGCACCATAATCACGCACATCAACACGGCCCAAAAGATCTTCCAAAAAGAAATTGCTGACATCCTGAACCGAAAAATCATCCACCACCAGACGGGCACCTGGGCGACCAGATATTTCAATCCCAAGCCGGGCGGATTTCGCGCCTGTTGGCAGGACGATATCAACCCCTTGCTTTTTACCGGTTCCAATAATGGCCGTAACCTCGATCACCTTGCCATAGCCATCAATCTGCTGCGCTGGTGCCGTAAATTCAGCAATCGGGGTCAACAATTGATCCGCCCCATCCAGTGCCAGTGCCGTGATGCGAACGGATGGATATTGCCCCCCAACAAGGCGCAACCGCACCGTCATTTGTAAATAACAGCCAGCAAAAATTGGGGTTTCATGACGCGCCCGCAGAATTTGTTTCGCACTGCGCGCGGTCAGCTCTAATGCGCCACCAAAATCGGGGTCAGACGGCACAAAAGCGGATGATGTATCATTGGCATAGGTTGGCGCACCCGCAGACCCATCCCCCTTTGACCAGTTGTCCAACCCATCAGAAAATGGCGGCGGAGCAAAGGCGATGCCTTCGGTTATGGCTTTATTCATATCTAGTTTCCCTTTAAGAACACCACAAATCTGTGGATCAAAAGGGAAACTGATATACGGCCGTTAATGCGCCCCTATCACAGCGTGCGCAAATCAGGGGAACCGCGCAACGGTCCCGGCCCGATCAGCCCAATTCGCCTGCCAGTGCACGATCAATCAAAGCAATGGTTTCTGTGATGCCATACAGTGCGATGAACCCACCAAAACGGGGGCCTTGGCTGGCGCCTAACAGGACCTCATACAGGGCTTTGAACCAAACGCGCAGCGGGTCAAACCGATCACGCCCGCAGGCAAAGACCAGCGATTGCAATTCATCGGCATCCGCAGCACCATCCCAGGCCAGCAGGCCATCGCGCAACTGGATCATCGCCTCGCGTTCCAGATCGGTTGGGGCACGGAAGGTTTTTTCCGGCTTCACAAAATCATTGTAATACCGAACGGCGAACCCAGCCGCCGCGTCCAAATCCTGATGTGTTTCGGGGCTGGCATCGGGCGCATAACGGCGGATGAACCCCCACAGGGTTTCCTTCTCTTCGGCCCCAGCGACAGATGCAAGGTTCAGAAGCATCGAAAACGGCACGACCATATTGGATGCGGGCACATTACCACCGTGGAT
>JALQTR010000151.1 GCA_023260835.1 Paracoccaceae bacterium | reverse complement strand
CGGGGATCCTTAGATAATAATCAGTTCGGCCTTCAGCGCCCCGGCTTCACGCAGGGCTTCCAAAATGGCGACAAGATCAGCGGGGGTAGCCCCGACGGCATTAATGGAATCGACCAAAGACGTCAGTGACACGCCCGGATCAAAAACAAAGGCGCGGGCCTGCTCTTCGTTAATGCCCACATTGCTTTGGGGGACGATGGTGGGAGGGGTTGGCGCAATAATGGTTTGATCGCCATTCGTGACAACGGTATTGCCCTGCACCGCGTTGGGGTTTTCCTTGACCTTCACGGTCATCGACCCATGCGTCACAGCCGCAGGGCTGACGCGCACATTACCGCCAATGACCACTGTGCCGGTACGTGAATTGACAATCACACGGGCGGGGGGTTCGGCGGTGTCGACCTCGATATTTTCTAAAAGCGAGGCAAAAGACACACGCTGCGCGGGATCAACCGGCGCCTGAACACGTACCGAATTGGCATCCAGAGGCACGGCCACTTCAGGGCCGAATATGCCATTGATCGCCTCGGCCATATTATTGGCTGTGGTGAAATCCCCCTTGTGCAGGTTCAAGATCATATATTCCGCTTCTAAAAAGGATGTTGGCACCATTTTTTCAACCGTGGCCCCACGCGGGATACGGCCAACGGTCGGGATGTTCACCAAAAGCGAGGAGCCATCCGCGCCTTCAACGCCCAGACCGCCCACAACCATGTTGCCCTGCGCAATCGCATAGGTTTCACCATCCGCGCCCAGCAAAGGTGTCATCAGCAATGTCCCACCGCGCAAAGATTTGGCCGCACCCACCGTGGATACCGTAATATCCAACGCTTGGCCGGGCTTGGTAAAGGCGGGCAAATCGGCCGTTACCATGACAGCCGCCACATTACGTGCATTCAGACCGGACACATCCGTGACCAGCCCAAACCGCGATACCATCGCCTGCATGCTTTGCAGTGTCAGGCCCGATCCGCCATCCCCCGTGCCGGCCAGACCCACCACCAAACCATACCCAACCAGTTGGTTTGACCGGATCCCCGCCATCGAGGTGATATCCTTGACCCGTTCTGCCAGCGCCAAATTGGCGCCCAAACAGAATGACAGGATAATAAAAAGCCGACCCAAACGCATATGCATTTTCCTTGATTACAGCGGTGACAGCGCTTCGAACCCGCGCGCCAACCAGCCTTTTTTGCCACTATCGGCCACATCCCCTGCGCCGATGTATTTGATATCGGCATTGGCAATGCGGTCTGACATCACCACATTCCCCGATGAAATATCTTCGGGGCGCACAATCCCGTGCACACGGATGTATTCATCCCCATTGTTCAACGTCAGTTTCTTTTGCCCCAAAATTTCCAAATTCCCGCCGGGCAAAATCCGCACAACAGACACTGACATACGTCCCGATAACGAATTGGACTGCGCCGCCGATCCGGCGCCAGAGAAGCTCTGGCTCGTGCCCATACCCAGCTTGGAGTCGGGGATAATCGGCAGCAAATCAGGCAGGTTGATCGAGCTATCTGATGTTTTGGTCGAGGCCGCGTTTTGCGATTTCGTCGCCTGGAACCGTTCGGTAAAGGCCACTGTCAAAATATCCCCCACGCGCGTTGCGCGGCGATCTGTGGCAAACAGCCCCGATTTGCCGTCAGAATAAATCGATCCCGTCGGCATCAGGTTCTGTGTGGCCATCTGCGGCTGGGGATAGATCGGTTCAAAATCGGCACTGGCCAAATTTTGCACATGCTGCTGCATGCAGGCCCCCAAAAGGGCTGGAAATGACAGTGCAAGAAACGCAAAACGCATCGTCCTAGCCCCTTACAAATTGTTCGAAATATAGCGCATCATTTCATCAGACGAGCTGATCGCCTTTGAGCTGACCTCATAGGCGCGCTGCGTTTCGATCATATCCACTAATTGCTGCACGACATTTACGTTCGAACCCTCAAGATAGCCCTGAACCAATTTACCAAACCCCGCCTGATAGGGTGTGCCTTCAATCGGTGGGCCGCTGGCAGGGGTTTCAATCAAAAAGTTTTCACCAATTGGTTGCAAACCAGATGGGTTGGTGAAGGTCGCAATGGCAATTTGACCCAATTCAGATGGTTCTGTTGATGACCCTTGCGTGGCTGAAACGATGCCATCTGCTGAAATGGTGATCTGCGTCACATCATCGGGGAAGGCAATTTCTGGCTGAAGGATATACCCGCTTTGCGTGGTCATCACCCCATCAGCATTGCGCGAAAATGCGCCGTCTCGGGTATACCCCGTGCGCCCATCCGGCATCAGAACCTGGAAAAACCCGCGCCCATCAATCGCCAAATCCAACGAATTATCTGTATTCGACAGGCCGCCCTGGGCATACATTTTTTGGGTATTTACGATCTTCACCCCGGTGCCAACCATGGACCCAGACGTCAGGGCCGCCCCTTCAGCCGTTTGCGCCCCGCCAGAGCGAACAACCTGATACAGCAGGCTTTCAAAATTGGCCCGGTCGCGTTTAAAACCGGTGGTGTTCACATTGGCCAAGTTGTTGGCAATCACCTGCATACGCGTTTGCTGCGCGTTCAGACCGGTTTTTGCCACATGCATTGCGCTGGTCGACATTTCATTTCTCCTCGCGTGAAGCGTTCCGCAAGCAGGTTTGCAAATGTCGTGCCAATTGGGATCGTCAGGATTCCGACAGGGCGCAGGTGTTAGATCGCGGCCATCACCGCATCAACACCTGCCTGCGCCACCTCCATGTCCTGCGCAGGCGTGCCAGAGCTGACACCAATGGCCCCGACGGTTTCGCCATCCACAACCACAGGCAGGCCACCGCCCACAACCATCAGGCGACCCCCAATCGCCGATGCAATACCATAGGCCGGCGCTCCGGGCTGGCTGGCCGTGCCATAATCATGCGTGGCCTTTTTCGCGCCAGAGGCAGTGAAGCTTTTGTCAATCGCAATGGTGATCGATGTGACCTTGCCACCAATCATGCGTTCAAACGCCAGCAGATTGCCCGATTCATCGGTGATCGCAATGCACATTGGCACGCCAATCGCATCTGCTTTGGTACGTGCCGCGGCAATCATTATTTGTGCGTCCGTAATATCCAGCGTTTTCACCATGCGCATGTTCAATATCCCTATGAAGAATGATTTTCGGCTTAGTTAGTCCACTAATGCCCAAAACCAAGGCAAAATACAGCCGGAATTTCATGATTATTGATTGTCAGGACGAAAATTTGAAACAGTTATGTCATCAAATGATAACAAAGACCTTTGGGGTGGCATGGAGCTCTGAATTGACCAATG
>JALQTR010000125.1 GCA_023260835.1 Paracoccaceae bacterium | reverse complement strand
CTGCAAGAGGATCTGGACGCCATCGGGTTCAACCTGGTGGGCTATGGCTGCACCACCTGCATCGGGAATTCTGGCCCGCTGCAGCCTGAAATTTCCAAGGCGATCAACGAAGGCGATCTGGTGGCGACATCTGTCCTGTCCGGCAACCGCAACTTCGAAGGCCGCATCAGCCCCGATGTGCGCGCAAACTATCTGGCTTCACCGCCACTGGTTGTTGCCTATGCGCTGGCGGGCGATATGAACATCGACCTTACCAGCGAGCCCTTGGGCCAAGACAAAGACGGCAATGATGTCTATATGAAAGACATCTGGCCCACCAATGCCGAAATTGCCGAGCTGGTGGAAAAAACCGTCACGCGTGAGGCATTCATGGCCAAATACGCCGATGTCTTCAAAGGCGATGAAAAATGGCAGGGTGTCGAAGTATCGGGCGGTGAAACCTATGACTGGCCGGCCGAATCGACCTACATCCAGAACCCGCCTTATTTCCGTGGTATGTCGAAATCCAAAGGCAGCATCACCAATATCACCGGCGCAAAGGTTCTGGCGATCTTGGGCGATATGGTCACCACCGACCACATCAGCCCCGCTGGTTCGTTCAAAGACACCACCCCTGCTGGCAAATACCTGACCGAACGTGGTGTGCCTGTGCGCGAATTTAACTCATACGGGTCGCGCCGTGGCAACCACGAGGTGATGATGCGCGGCACCTTCGCCAATATCCGCATCAAGAACGAAATGCTGGACGGGATCGAAGGCGGTTACACCAAAGGCCCCGATGGGCAGGAATGCGCCATCTATGATGCGGCCATGGCTTATGCCGAAAACGGCACGCCACTGGTGATCTTTGCCGGCAAAGAATATGGCGCGGGATCCAGCCGTGACTGGGCCGCCAAAGGCACAGCTCTGCTGGGTGTAAAAGCCGTCATCGCAGAAAGCTTTGAACGGATCCACCGGTCCAACCTGGTTGGCATGGGCGTTATCCCGTTTGAATTTACCGCCGGTGTCACCCGCGGTTCACTGGGTCTGACGGGGGATGAAACCGTTAATATCGACGGGCTGGACAGCGTGAAACCCGGGCAGGTTCTGCCCTGCACCATCACCTTTGGCGATGGCCGTGTGGAAACGATTGATGTGAAATGCCGCATCGATACCGCGCCGGAAATTGAATATGTCGAAAATGGTGGCGTGCTGCATTACGTATTGCGTAATCTGGCCCGCGGCTAAGCCGATCATAGGATGATTTTGACCCGCGCCGCAGACCATGCGGCGCGGGTTTTTTATTGGCGTGGCACGTAATGGTTCGCGGCGAAATGCCGCTTTTCATATGGCGTTCTTGCCCTTATGGATAGGCCTATGGAATTACGCGTTGAAAATCTTGTGATTGGTCGCGGCGAACTGCCGCTTTTGGCGGATGTCAATTTTTCCCTGCAATCGGGGCAGGCCCTGATTTTGCGCGCGCCCAATGGGGCCGGAAAAACCACGCTATTGCGATCATTGGCGGGGCTGCAGCCGCCCATGTCAGGCAAGGTCACCCTGCCCGAGGATCACATGGTTTTTGCCACGCATGCCGATGGGATCAAGGCCCAGCTGACTGTCCGCGAGAACCTGCAATTCTGGGCGGATCTTTTTGCGGCGGATGCGTCGGTCGATGCGGCGCTTGGGGCGTTTAACCTGCGCGCCTTGGAAACGCGGCTGGCAGGCACGCTGTCGGCTGGGCAAAAGCGCCGCCTTGGTCTGGCGCGGCTGTTGGTGACAGGGCGCAAAATTT
>JALQTR010000121.1 GCA_023260835.1 Paracoccaceae bacterium | reverse complement strand
CGCAAGGCGTGGGGGTTCAAGTCCCTCCACCCGCACCAAATTCTATTAACATTTCTGGTACCAAAGATACCTTCGACGGTGTTTTTTAAATGATACCATGTGTTTGGCACAAAAAAACGGCGCCGAAGCGCCGTTTTGGGTGTCTGTTGTCCCTTTGGATCAGCGGCGGCGGCGGCTGCCGGCGCGGCGGCCACGGCCTTCTTCGCCCTCTTTCGCGGGGGCTTTGTTGAAGTTGATCCAAGCGGCCCCATGGGGGTCGTTGTTGGTCAGCAGGTTGGCGGCGCGAATGGCCTCCATTTCTTTACCGGCACGATACTGCGTGCTGCCCAGGGCAAACATCTGGCAGAAGGTTTCATCGTCCATATCGGCGGGCAGGATGATGCCGGCGGCTTCGACCTCGGCGCGCTTTTCGGCGATTTTCTTGGGGCCGACGGGCAGGGCGCATGGGTTCATAATTGCCGATGTCATGCCGGCGGTGATCGCCATTGGCAAGAAGGCATTGTTGATGCCGTGGCGGTTGGGCAGGCCAAAAGATACGTTCGATGCGCCGCAGGTGGTGTTCACGCCCAGCTCTTCGCGCAGACGGCGCACAAGGGTAAACACCTGCTGGCCAGCCGTTGCCATGGCGCCGATGGGCATGACCAGCGGGTCCACCACGATGTCATGCGCAGGGATGCCAAAATCGGCGGCACGTTCCACGATTTTCTTTGCCACGGCGAAACGCACATCGGGGTCTTCGCTGATGCCGGTGTCATCGTTGGAAATGGCCACAACGGGGACGTTGTATTTTTTGACCAGCGGCAGAACGAATTCCAGACGCTCTTCTTCGCCAGTGACCGAGTTCAACAAGGGGCGCCCTTCGGCGGCTTGCAGGCCCGCTTCCAAAGCTGCGGGAACCGAGCTGTCGATGCATAAAGGCACATCCACCATACCCTGCACCAGTTCCACAATTTTTGTCATCAGGGGTGGTTCGGTTTCATTGGGGTTGGGGTTTGAATTGTAAACAACCCCGGCGTTGATGTCCAAAATTGTTGCGCCTGCGGCAACCTGCGCCAAAGCGTCTTTTTCCACGGTGGAAAAATCGCCGGCTTCCAGTTCTGCGGCCAGCTTTTTGCGGCCGGTGGGGTTGATGCGTTCGCCAATCACACAAAATGGCTGGTCAAAGCCGATGATCGCGGTGGTGGTTTTTGATTCGACAATCGTGCGTGTCATGCTGGTCTTCCTTGCTGTGTCTTAGGCGGCTGGTTTGGCCGACGCGCCACCGTGTTCGATGGCCCAATTTGCGTTGGTTTTGATCCCGCCCAAGGGGAAGAAATGGACGTGTTCAATGTTGAAATCTGGGTTGGCGGCTTTATGGGCGGCCAAGGCGGCGATGACCTTGTTCGGCTCATAAGGCAGCATCAATTTGCTGACATCCATGGCGCGCTTTTGCAAAACGCGCAGCGATGGGCCAACGCCGCAGGCGATGGCGAATTTGATCAGCGTTTGCAATTTTGCAGGGCCGGCAATGCCAATGTGAATGGGCAAGGTGATGCCTTCGGCGCGCAAACGATCTGCCCATTCGATGATTGGCTGAGCCTCGAACGCAAATTGCGTGGCCAGGGCCATTTTCGCATCGGTGCGGTTTGCAAAATCCTGTTTCCAACGCAGCGCGTCCATCACATTTTGATCGCCGCCATTTGGATCGATGTCTTTGTTGCCCTCGGGGTGGCCTGCCACGTGCAGGCGTTCAAACCCTGCCTTGTCGAAGGCGCCGCTTTCCAGCAGCTGCATCGAGCAATGGAAATCCCCATGTGGTTTATCCACGCCGCCCGCCAGCAGCAGCGCCTGTTTCACGCCCGCTTCGCCCTGATACATGGCGATCCAGTTTTCCAGCGTGGCTTGGTCCTTAATAATGCGCGCGGGGAAATGCGGCATAACGGTGAACCCTTCGCCCGACAGGCGTTTGGCGGTTGCAACCATATCTTCGATTGGGGTGCCTTCGATATGGGCGATGTAAACGCGGGTGTCGGCGGGCAGCAGGGCGCGGAAATCTTCGACCTTTTCTGCGGTGCGCGGCATGACCTCGATCGAATAACCGTTCAAGAACGCTTCGATCTGGGCCGCGCTTTGCGCGTTATCCTCAGGCTGAGCCTGATTTTTCTTGAAGAAATTCAACAAAGCCATGCCGGCCTCCTTGGGTTGTCAGTTATCGTTAGGCTTGCGCCGCTTCCCAGCCATTGTTGGCAATCAGCGCCTTGATCTTGTCTGTGTCATACGCGGCTTCGATTTGCGCCATTTGCGCAGTTGCGACCTGTTCTGCGTCACCTTCGACTTCGGTGGGGGCGCCTTTGCGCCATTCGGCCAGATAATCATCCGTGCCGGCAGCGCCTGATTTCATCGCGGCGCGGTCAATCGCCTGTTCAAACCGTTCGGGAAGCTGTTTTTTTACGGCCTTACGACCTGATCCCACGATGATTTGCGCGGGCATATCGCGCCAGTAAACGATGGTGACCTGTGGCATAATGTGATTCTCCTGTTCAACAGAGCTACTTTCCAGGGTTCCTAATGCAGGCGGCATCACGCTTAGGTGCTTTTTTCGACGAAAACTTATGCACCAGCGACGAATGCGCCTGTCTTTGGCCCCCCGGTGCTTCATCGGGATATTTGCGCGCTTGGCCCTTGCGCTGCGCGGGGTTGGCGCTTATCCTTTACCTAACTTGAAATGGAGGGCGTGCAAATGGCGCCCAAGCGTCGCAAAGGTGCAGGCGCTTTCCCTAAACCGGTCGAGAGCATCGCACCAAGATCGCCCGATCCAACCGCGCTTTATGCCGCGTTGGATTTGGGCACAAACAGTTGTCGGATGTTGATTGCCCAGCCAAAGGGCAATCAGATCCATGTCGTGGACAGTTTTTCTAAATCTGTCCAATTGGGGCAGGGGCTGGAAAGCCACGGCCGCATCAGCCGTGCATCCAGTGCGCGGGCGGTGCAGGCGCTGCGCATTTGTCAACAAAAACTAAAGCGGCATAAGGTGCAAAATATGCGTCTTGTCGCAACCGAAGCCTGTCGCCGCGCCAAAAACGGTGCCGGGTTTTTGGCACATGTCCGGCGCGAGGTGGGGCTGGATTTGGAAATCATCACCCCCGAGGAAGAGGCGCGATTGGCGGTTATTTCTTGCGCCCCATTGGTCAGCACCAAATCCGAACAGATATTGGTGGTGGATATTGGGGGCGGGTCCACCGAATTGGTCTGGATTGATTTAACGGCCGTTGCCCCACGTGAACGTCCGCGTGCGATTATGCGCCTGCACGCAGGGTTTCACCCAAAGGACAGTGTGTTTCCCGCGGCGAAAGTGGTGGATTGGATTTCTGTCCCGCTCGGCGTTGCAACCTTGCGCGATCAATTTCGCGATGTGCAGGATGACACCGCCCGCTTTGCCCTGATGAGCTGCGCCTTTGAGGAAAACCTTGTGGAATTTGCGCCCTATCAGGGGGATCAGGTTCGCGATGGGTTTCAAATCATCGGCACCAGCGGCACCGTCACCACAGTTGCCGCATCACATTTGGGGCTGAAACGGTATGACCGCACCAAGGTGGATGGGCTGCGCATGACGTCCGAGCAAATCAACAAAGTGATCCACGAATATATCAGCCTTGGCCCCGCAGGGCGGCGCCGTGACCCGCGGATCGGCCAAGATCGACAGGCGCTGATCATGTCGGGCAGCGCCATTTTGCAGGCCCTGCTGCGGGTCTGGCCCACCGACAGCCTGTCTGTGGCCGATCGTGGCCTGCGCGAGGGGCTGCTTTATGCACAAATGTGCGCCGATGGCGTGTTGGAAGACAGCTGGTAAGGGCTTTCGCGCCCGGGTCCGGTAAGGTAGACAGTATCCATGACACAGAAAAACACATCTGGGCGCGGTCAGCGCGATTTGAAGGTCAAGGTGAAAACCGCGCGCGGGCGCAAGCTCAGCTCGACACGGTGGCTGCAACGGCAGCTTAACGATCCTTACGTGAAACGCGCCCGCGCCGAAGGGTATCGCGGCCGCGCGGCATTTAAAATTCTGGAACTTGACGACCAGTTTCGGTTTTTGGTGCCGGGTGCACGGATCGTCGATTTGGGCTGCGCCCCCGGTGGCTGGTCGCAGGTCGCGGTGCAGCGTGTGAATGCCCTGGGCGAGAAAAAGGGAAAATCCATCGGCACCGTTTTGGGCGTAGATCTGCAAGAGGTCGAACCAATCGCCGGCGCACAAACCTATCAGCTGGATTTCATGGCGGATGATGCGGATCTGCAAGTGAAAGAGTGGCTGGGCGGGATGGCTGATGTTGTTATGTCGGATATGGCTGCGGCATCATCGGGGCATAAACAGACAGACCATTTGCGCATCATGGCCCTGTGCGAAACGGCCGCCTATTTCGCCTTTGATGTTTTGGAACAGGGCGGCACCTTCGTGGCCAAGGTCTTGGCCGGCGGGGCCGAGGGCGATTTGCAAAAGCTGCTGAAACAGAATTTCAAAAAAGTCATGCACGTCAAACCCCCTGCATCCAGATCCGACAGTTCGGAAAAATTTGTTGTGGCTTTGGGGTATCGTGGGCAATCCGGCGAAGATGAATAACCCTGCGCGGTTTATCGTAAAAATGTCTTTTTTGAACGGATTTTGGTCTTTTTAAGCAAGACTGATGCGGCCTGCGGCCTTTGTCTGCACTCAATGATTTATTCAACGGAGGAACCGCCATGCCATTGGCCATGAACCGCGATGTTTTCATCACCTGCGCTGTTACCGGATCCGGTGCCACACAAGACCGCAGCCCGCACGTCCCACGCAGCCCGCAGCAGATCGCCGAATCGGCGATTGCCGCGGCCAAGGCGGGGGCAGCCGTGGTGCATTGCCATGTGCGCGATCCTGAAACCGGTGCGCCCTCGCGGGATCTAAAGCTGTATCGCGAATTGACCGACCGGATCCGCGACAGCGGCGTGGATATGGTGCTGAACCTGACCGCGGGCATGGGCGGGGATATCGTGTTTGGCGGCACATCCAGCCCGTTTCCAGTTGCGGCCGGTACCGACATGGTCGGGGCCGAAGAACGTGTGGCGCATATTGCCGAATGTCTGCCTGAAATCTGCACATTGGATTGTGGCACGATGAATTTCGCCGAAGCGGATTATGTGATGACCAACACGCCCGGCATGCTGCAGGCGATGGGGCGGATGATGACCGAATTGGGCGTAAAGCCCGAGGTCGAGGCCTTTGACACCGGCCATTTGTGGTATGCCAAACAACTGGTCGAAGATGGGGTGTTGGAACCCGATGTCTTGGTGCAGCTGTGTATGGGGGTGCCATGGGGCGCGCCTGATGATCTGAACACCTTTATGGCGATGGTTAATAATGTGCCGTCCAATTGGACCTTCAGCGCCTTTGCGCTGGGGCGCAACCAAATGGCCTATGTCGCGGCATCGGTTTTGGCGGGTGGCAATGTTCGTGTGGGGCTCGAGGATAACCTGTGGCTGGACAAGGGCGTTTTGGCCACGAATGAACAACTGGTCACCCGCGCACGTGGCATCATCGAAGGCCTAGGTGCGCGCCTTTTGTCCCCGGGCGAGGTGCGTGAGAAGCTGAAACTGACCAAACGCGCACCACGTGGATAAGGGGGCAATCATGACCAAAACCTGTGCAATCATTGGCGGCGGCGTCATCGGGGGCGGCTGGGCCGCGCGGTTCTTGTTGGCGGGCTGGGATGTCAATGTGTTTGACCCTGATCCACAAGCAGAACGCAAAATTGGCGAGGTCCTGTCCAACGCCCGTCATGCCCTGCCCATGCTGTATGACATCGCCCTGCCGCCCGAAGGCAAGCTGACATTCTGCGCCACTATGGCCGAGGCCGTCGGCAGCGCCGATTGGATCCAAGAAAGCGTGCCAGAGCGGCTGGACATCAAACACCGCGTGTTTGCGGATATACAGGCGCATGCGCCGGATACAGCGTTGATTGGGTCTTCGACCAGCGGGTTCAAACCGTCCGAGCTGCAAGAGGGCGCGAAAAACCCCGCGCAGATCTTTGTCGCGCACCCCTTTAATCCGGTCTATTTGTTGCCGCTGATTGAATTGGTGCCATCGGTGCAGACATCGCAGGATGTCCAAACCCGCGCGGCGCAGGTGCTGCGCGATATTGGTATGTATCCGCTGCTGGTGCGCAAAGAAATCGACGCCCATATTGCGGATCGCTTTTTGGAAGCCGTCTGGCGCGAAGGCCTGTGGCTGATCAAAGACGGCATTGCCACCACCGAAGAAATCGACAACGCCATCCGGTATGGGTTTGGCCTGCGCTGGGCGCAGATGGGCCTGTTTGAAACCTACCGCATTGCGGGGGGCGAGGCCGGCATGGCGCATTTCATCAGCCAATTTGGCCCCTGCCTGCAATGGCCATGGACCAAACTGATGGATGTTCCTGAATTGACGGATGAGCTGACCCAGATGATTGCGGATCAATCTGATGCGCAATCGGGCCAGCATTCGATCCGTGAATTGGAACGGATCCGCGATAATAACCTGGTTGCGATGATGCGCGCGCTGAAACAGCAAGATCAGGCCGCAGGGGCATTGTTGAACACGCATGAAGCTGCGCTGCGCGCGGCGCCTGTGGCCCCCTGTCAGACAATGCGCAGCGTTGCTCGCCGCATTCCAGTTGATTGGACGGATTACAACGGCCACATGAACGAAAGCCGCTATGGTCAGGTCATGACCGATGCCGCGGATGAGGTCATGCGCATCATTGGCGCGGATGCCGATTACATCGCCGCCGGCCACAGCTATTTCACCGCAGAAACGACAATTAAATTCTTGGCCGAAACCCACGCGGGCGAGGATATTTACGTCGACAGCCAGATCACATTGGCAGAAGGCAAAAAGCTGCGTTTGGCGCATGAAATGCGCCGCACATCCGATGATACCCTTTTGGCCAGCTGTGACCAGTTCTTGCTGCATGTGTCGCTTGAGACACGCAAATCCTGCCCCCCTGTTGGGGCCGTTGCCGAAACCTTGGCAAAATTATGATGATAAAAGGCCCCGCAAGGGGCCTTTTCTTCAGGCGACCTGCGCCAATGTATAAACCCCACGGGCAGACCCTGTTCGACGGCGCAAAATGCCACGCGCCATCAGGGTTGAAATCGCCCGAAAGATCGTTGGTCGAGAGGCATTTTTCAACAAATCATGATTGAAAATGTCAGAGGTCGACATCTCACCCGATCGATCCGCAACCTCCATCGCAACATAGTAAATATCGCGTTCAAGCGGTGTTAGATCCAAAAGCCCCATTTCCTTTTCCATATCATGCAAAAGCAGGCGAAGTTGTGAAAGACGTGAGCCCATTTTTCCCTCTTAATCGTTATTTTGGGCATGCAGCCCATATCAGATGTATAGTTCATAATAATTTGTCAAAAAACCATCATGTTTTACACAAATGAATGATTTTACTGCTGTTTCTGAATTGCTATCCGAA
>JALQTR010000042.1 GCA_023260835.1 Paracoccaceae bacterium | reverse complement strand
TGCCGCCCATCGCCCGCGTTCAGAACCGAGGCCTTCACCTTTTGCGCCAGCAAATCCACCGCGCCCGAATGCGGATGCCGCACCACCAGCAAATCAGGATGCATTGCGTTCAGCGTCAGGGCCGTATCAATCAGGGTTTCGCCCTTTTTCACCGAACTGGCCTGCATGGCCATATTCATCACATCCGCGCCCAGCCGTTTGCCCGCCAATTCAAAACTGGCTTGTGTGCGGGTCGAGTTTTCAAAGAACATATTAATCTGCGTCAGCCCTGCCAAAACATTGGCATGCTTATCGCTTTGTCGGTTCAGCGTGACGTAATCTTCGGCTTTGTCCAGAATTTCTGTGATCGCAGCCGGGGCCAGCGGTTCAATCCCCAAAAGATGGATATCCGAAAAATGCATGAATTGCCCCTTTATTCAGCGTTATCGCCTTATAGGGTGCGCCCCCCCAAACTGGCAAGCGTGAATAACCCATCGCCCGCGCCAGTCAAAATAGAATTTATTCGCAGCCAAAACGACGCTTTGTGTCGCTAAGCGACATTTACGCGGCCTGTAAAAGACGTTTTTTAGGGAAAAATGCGACCGCATGAAAGGATTCTATGCCATGAACGATCAATCCCCCCGCAGAAAACGCGCCGGTGGCCGCCGCGGTAATTCTGACCGCCGCGGATCGGCGGTTATTGAACAAATGCCATGGCAGTTGACGCAGAACATTGATGCGCCAATTGAACCGCTGACCCCCGAAGGGGTGCAGGCCGTTCACAATGCGGCCATGCGCATCTTGGAAGAGATCGGGATCGAATTTTTGAACCACGAGGCGCTGGAAATCCTGCGCGCCGAAGGCTGCACCATCAATGGTGAAAACGTCCGTATGGGGCGCGAGTTTGTGATGGAAATGATCGCCAAAGCGCCATCCACATGGACGCTGACACCGCGCAATTTGGACCGCACTTTGCCCATTGGCGGCAATCATATCCTGTTTGGGAATGTGTCATCCCCGCCCAATTATCTTGATATGGATTGCGGGTCGAAAAAACCCGGCACACGCGAAGATTGCGCCAATCTGCTGAAGCTCAGCCAGTATTTTAACTGCATCCATTTTGTGGGCGGCTATCCGGTGGAACCTGTGGATCTGCATGCCTCGACCCGGCATTTGGATGTGCTTTATGATAAGTTGACGCTGACAGATAAGGTGGCGCATGCCTATTCGCTGGGGTCCGAGCGGGTCGATGACGTGATGGAGATGATCCGCATCGCTGGCGGCCTGACCCATGAAGAATTCGACGCAACACCGCGGATGTATACGAACATCAATTCCACGTCGCCGTTGAAACACGATATTCCAATGCTGGATGGCTGGATGCGTTTGGCGCGGCGCAATCAGGGGCTGGTGGTCACGCCCTTTACCCTGGCGGGCGCAATGGCGCCGGTGACCATGGCTGGGGCGGTTGCGCAATCCCTGGCCGAAGGTCTGGCTGCGATTGTTCTGGCGCAGGTGATCCGCCCCGGCGCGGCCTGTGCCATTGGCACCTTCACATCGAATGTGGATATGAAATCGGGCGCACCCGCCTTTGGCACGCCCGAATATATGCGCGCCACACAGATGACGGGCCAATTGGCGCGGTTTTACGGCCTGCCGATGCGGGCCTCGGGTGTTTGTGCGGCGAACGTGCCAGATGGGCAGGCGATGTGGGAAACATCCAACAGCCTGTGGTCGGCGGTGCAATCGGGTAGCAACATCGTTTATCATTCCGCCGGCTGGCTGGAGGGGGGGCTAATTGCCTGCCCAGAGAAATTCATCATGGATTGTGAAGTGATCCAGCAAATTCAGCGCTATATGGATCCGGTGATCTGCGCCACGCGGGACGAGGATCTGGCCATTGACACCATTGCCGAGGTCGGCCCCAATGGTCATTTCTTTGGCACGCAGCACACGCAGGATCGTTATACGACGGCCTTTTATCAACCATTCCTGTCTGATTGGCGCAATTTTGA
>JALQTR010000128.1 GCA_023260835.1 Paracoccaceae bacterium | reverse complement strand
CGATCCACGCGCTGGATGGCACGATCACCCCGCAGGGTTGCGCGTTTGAACGCCACCATTCGGGCGCGATCGAGCTGCGCAAAGAAGATTACCGCCTGATGATCAACGGCTTGGTCGACACCCCATTGGTGTTCACCTATGCTGATCTGGAACGCTTCCCACGTGAAAACCATGTGTATTTCTGCGAATGCGCGGCGAACACTGGCATGGAATGGGCCGGTGCGCAGCTGAATGGCGCGCAATTCACCCATGGGATGATCCATAACATGGAATATACCGGCGTTTCCCTGCGCACCCTGCTTGAAGAAGCAGGTCTGGGCGCGGCGGGCGATCTGTCGGATAAATGGGTTTATGTCGAAGGCGCGGATGCGTCCTCGAATGGCCGTTCGATCCCAATGGAAAAAGCCCTGGATGATGTTCTGGTTGCGTTCAAAGCCAATGGCGAGGCGCTGCGCAAAGAACATGGATACCCTGTACGTTTGGTAGTTCCCGGTTGGGAAGGCAATATGTGGGTCAAATGGCTGCGCCGCATCGAAGTGACCAATCAGGCCATCGAAAGCCGTGAAGAGACCAGCAAATACACTGATACATTGGCCGACGGCACCAGCCGCAAATGGACTTGGGTCATGGATGCGAAATCCATCATCACTTCGCCCAGCCCGCAGATGCCAATCACCCATGGGCATGGCCCCTTGGTCATCACGGGTTTGGCATGGTCCGGCCATGGTCAGATCACCCGTGTGGATGTGTCCAAAGATGGCGGCAAAACATGGGAAACCGCGCGTCTGGGCAAACAGGGCGACAGCAAGGCGCTGACCCGCTTCTATTTGGATACCGAATGGAATGGCGAAGAAATGCTGCTGCAGGCCCGCGCCATGGATGAAACCGGTTATGTTCAACCCACCAAAGCGCAGCTGCGCGAGGTGCGTGGTGAAAACTCGGTTTATCACAACAACTGTATCCAAACCTGGCATGTCAAACCAAATGGAGAGGCAGAAAATGTCGAAGTTTCTTAATTGGACGCTGGCCGCGGCGATTGCGGCCCTAGCAACCCCCGCTGTGGCTGGAAAATTTGGTTTGGGCCGTGCGGCACTGCCAGAAGAAATCGCTGCATGGGATCTGGATGTCAGCCCCGATGGCACCGGTCTGCCCGTTGGATCGGGTGATGTGTTCACCGGCGATGAGGTTTTTGCAGAAAATTGCGCCGTCTGCCACGGTGATTTTGCCGAAGGGCGTGATAACTGGCCCAAACTGGCCGGCGGCAAGGGCACTTTGGCGGATAAGGATCCGCTGAAAACGGTTGGATCATACTGGCCGCATTTGTCCACCACGTTTGATTACATCAACCGGTCGATGCCCTTTGGCAATGCGCAGTCGCTGTCGGCGGATGATGTTTATGCGATCACGGCCTATATTTTGTATTCCAACGATCTGGTGGATGATGAGTTTGTGCTCAGCAATGAAAACTTTATGGATGTGGTTCTGCCCAATGCGGATGGGTTTATCATTGATGATCGTGAAACTGCGGAATATGCGATTTGGCGCACTGAACCTTGCATGAGCGATTGTAAGGATGATGTGAAGATCACCATGCGCGCCACCGTTTTGGACGTCACACCAGATGAAGAGGGCACCGATGGGGCCGAGGCCGCAGCGGCCGAGGAAGCTCAAGTGGCCGCAGCTGAACCTGCAGCCCCTGCATTTGATGCTGAACTGGCCGCAGCTGGCGAAAAAGTGTTCAAAAAATGCAAATCCTGCCACCAGGTGGGTGATGGGGCGAAAAACAAAACCGGCCCACAGTTGAATGCCATCTTTGGCCGCACCATTGGCGGGGTCGAGGGCTTCCGCTATTCCAAAGTCTTCCAAGCGCAGGCCGATGCCGGCGCCGTCTGGACCGAGGAAGAAATGGCCGCCTTCCTTGCCGGCCCCAAGAAGCATTTCAAAGGCACCAAAATGTCCTTTAATGGTCTGAAAAAAGATGACGATATCGCCGAAGTGATCGAATATCTGAAATCCTTTCAGTAAGGGCCGCTGGCTTACGTGATTTGACCCCGTCCAGATATCTCTGGGCGGGGTTTTTTGTTGGACGGCTGTTTGTTGTCTTGGGTTCGGCAATGCTTGCAGCTGCGGCGCCATGGCCTTATGTATCAAGGGAAAGAGACCAGAAAAGGGCAGGCGATGCGGATTTTATTGACCAATGATGACGGGATTAATGCGCCAGGCCTGCTGGTGCTCGAACATATTGCGCGCGAATTTGGCGGCCCACTGGCTGAAATATTTGTCGTCGCCCCTGCCTTTGAACAATCGGGCGTTGGGCATTGTATCAATTACACCCGCCCCACCATGTTGTCGCAATTTGGTCCGCATCGCTTTGCTGCCGAAGGCAGCCCAGCCGATTGTGTGCTGGCGGGCATACACGAAGTTCTGGGCGGCAACCTGCCCGATTTGGTGTTGTCCGGTGTGAATCGGGGCAATAACTCGGCCGAAAACGCGCTTTATTCTGGCACCTTGGGCGGCGCGATGGAGGCTGCGCTGCAGGGCGTGCCTGCCATCGCCATGTCGCAATATTACGGGCCCGGCAATCGTGATGCCAAAGACCCGTTTGATGCAGCCGCAGCCTATGGTGCTGATGTGATCCGCAAAATCATGGCGCATGATCCGCAGGGGCAACAGGATTACCGCCTGTTTTATAACGTGAATTTCCCGCCCGTTTTGGCCGATGCTGTCAAGGGCACGCGCGTCACCACGCAGGGGTTTCGCCGCGGCACTAGCTTCACCACCGAACCGTTCGAGGCCCCATCAGGCCGGCGGTTTTTATGGATCAAAGGTGGGGATCAGCACCGCCCAACCGAACCGGGCAGTGATGCGCACGCCAATTTGGATGGCTATATTTCCGTCACACCCATGCGCGCCGATTTGACCGACCATGACCATCTGGCGATATTAAAGGCGATTGAATAATGTCAGGCCCCGACGCCGAAACCAAAATGGCGTTTTTGTTTTCATTGCGCGCGCGCGGTGTAACGGATGCGCGTGTTTTAGATGCGTTTGAAAAAACCGATCGGGCGGGGTTTATTCGCGGGGTGTTTGCGCAGCGCGCCTATGAGGATACGCCGTTGCCGATTTCTTGTGGGCAAACGATTTCACAGCCATCGATTGTGGCGCTTATGACGCAGGCTTTGCAGGTGCAATCGCGGCATAAAGTGCTGGAGGTGGGAACCGGATCGGGCTACCAGGCGGCGATTTTGTCGCGCCTTGCACGCCGGGTTTATACGGTTGATCGCCATCGGGAACTGGTGCGTCAGGCGCAGGCCCTATTCGATGCGCTTGATTTGCACAATATCACCAGTCTGACGGCCGATGGGGGGTTGGGATATCCGCAACAGGCGCCCTTTGATCGTATCATGGTCACCGCAGCGGCCGAAGACGTTCCCCGCGCGCTGCTGGATCAGTTGCAATTGGGCGGGGTATTGGTCTGTCCGGTTGGCCCGTCCGAAGGGGTGCAAACCCTGATCCGGGTGCTAAAGACGGATGCCGGATATGATTATGATGAAATTTGCGACGTGCGATTTGTGCCGCTTTTGGCTGGGATCGCGCAGGGGGATGACAGATGAAACGGGGGCCTAAGCCGATGATCAGGAAATTAGTTGCTGCACTGTGTTCAATGGGTGTCTTGGCCGGCTGTGCCAGTGGAATTGACCCTGATTTGCGGGGTCGGTTGGGCAGCGAATTTACCACGTCCAACGCAGCCTTACGTAAATCCCGTGAAGCCCGCCCCGCACCTGATGCGCGCGGGATCATCGATTATCAAACCTATCAGGTTGTGATCGCGCGGGATGGGGATACACCGCAATCCATCGCGGATCGGCTGAATTTGGCCGCTGGCCCATTGGCGCGGCACAATGGCTTGATGCCGGACAGTGCTTTGCGCGCGGGTGATGTGGTTGTTTTGCCTGAAAAACTGACACAATCTTCGGCGCGGCAGCCTGAAACTGATGATGACGTTGGGCAAATTGCCTCGCGTGCTTTGGCGCAGCTGTCCCAAAGCGAAGACCAGCCAAAGCCCGCGGCGCCACAGACGGCAGAGGTTGCCACAGTTGCGAAACCGGCCAGCAGGCCCAAGGCACGGCCTGATCGTGGGCCGCAGCCCATTGTGCATCGGGTTGCAGCGGGTGAAACGGCCTATACCATCGCGCGGGCCTATAATGTGTCGCCAAAGGTTTTGGGCGAATGGAATAATTTGGACGGCCGATTGTCCGTTCGCGAAGGCCAGCGTTTGCTGATCCCCAATATCCCAGCGGCACAGGTGGATCCAACACCTGCATCCAAACCGGGGGCTGGGTCTACAACACCCACACCACCATCTGCAGCAGATCCATTGCCCAAAACGGCGACGCCGGATCCGGCACCTGCACCCGCGCCGGCACAGGCAGCGCCAGCGGCGCCATCCAATGCGGTGATGCAGATGCCCCTAAACGGTAACATTGTGCGCGATTATATTAAGGGCAAAACAGAAGGCATCGATATATCCGCAGCAGCTGGAACGCCAATTGTGGCGGCCGCAGATGGAACAGTTGCCGCGATTACGCAGAACACCCAAAAGGTGCCAATCGTTGTGATCAAGCATGATGAAAAGCTGCTGACGATCTATGCGAATGTTTCAGATCTGACAGTGGCCCAAGGGGATACGGTCGCGCGTGGGGCAAAAATTGGTGTGCTGGGGGATAAGGCCGGCACTGTTTTGCATTTCGAAGTGCGCGAAGGATTAAATGCGGTCGACCCAACCCCCTATCTAACGCAGTAATGGGCGGCGGTAATCATCCAGTGTTTTGCCCAGGCTGTCTGTGAACAGCTGGGGCAGGGCCTTGATTGTGCTGATTTGCGCCAACGGAACGGATAAAAATGCGGCGCTGGTTTCTGCATACAGGACCGCCCGCCAATCGCGGCCTTCAAACCGCAATTCCAGCGGGCGGGCGATTTGGGTTTGCCCATGGGCCTGAATTTCCACCATCTGTCTGGCGGTAATCGCGCTGCGTAAAGTGGCGACATGGGATAATGACGCCTGATTGGGCGTCAGGCGTCCGAATTGCACATCGGGTTCATTGGCCGATACATCCAATGCCGCATCAATTTTTGCGCCCAATGTTTCCGCGGCGTTGCGCAGCGTCTCATCCGCCCCTTCCCGCAGGATTGCCAATCCCAAATGAAGGGCCTCTAATTCATTGGAAGACAGGGCCAATGGCGGCAAATAATGCGCCCGAGCCAACCGATATCCCACACCCGGTTGTCCGTTCACAGGGATGCCACTGCGTCGCAATTGTTGAATATCGCGGTATAAACTGCGCTGTGAAATTGCCAGTTGATCTGCCAGTGCTGCGGCCTGATGCAACTGACCATCTTGCAAGATGTGCAACAACTGGTCGCGTCTTTGGCGGGGGGTTGGGTGTTCGCTCATGTCATTGCTGCCAAAAATATGTCAGTATTGTGTGTATCAACCAATCCCCATCCTGAAAAGTGAAAAATCAGCGGGTGATTTTGGACCTGATCCCTTTCGATATGCGCATTCCCTGCTTACAAGAAAATCAGACAAGATATTGAAAAGGGAGAATCGCAATGTCACTTGGACCATGGCAGGTACTGCTGATTGCTGTTGTCGTGTTGGTGCTGTTTGGGCGGGGCAAGATCAGCTCGCTGATGGGTGAGGTCGGCAAAGGCATCACCGCCTTCAAAAAGGGCGTAAAAGACAGCGCGGAAGAACAAGCCGCAGCAGATGCCGCAGAAGAGGCGAAAGACGTCACCCCACAAATCGAACCAGCCGCTGATAAAGACAAGGCCTGAGGCTATGTTTGATATTGGGGGAACCGAGCTGATCGTCATTGGCATCACCGCGCTGATCGTGGTGGGGCCAAAGGATTTGCCGGTGCTGTTTCGCAATGTTGGCCGGTTCGTTGGCAAGGCAAAATCCATGGCACGGGAATTTTCCTCTGCCATGAATGATGCAGCCGATCAGGCCGGTGTGCGAGATTTGCAAAAATCCCTCAAATCAGCGGGGGACCCGATCAAATCCAGCATGGACAGCGTGCGCGAAGCGGCAGAGGATGCAACGCGCGATGCGGGTAAGCTGGATTTGGATCCGCAAAGCGAAACCGGTAAACTGGCTGCGGAACGTGCCGAAGCGGCGCAGAAAATCCGCGACAATGCCGCGCGTGTTGCGCAAGAACGGATCGACCGCGAAGCCGCGGCAGCAGCCGAGGCCGAGGCCGAAACCCCCGAACCAACCCCAACCAAAGACACCACGGGATAATCCACGCATGAGCAATACCGCCCAAACAGATGATTCCGCCGCCCCGCTGATTGAACATTTGGCTGAATTGCGCACGCGTTTGATCCGCGCGCTGTTGGCCTTCATTGCGGGGTTCATCATTTGTATGGTGTTTGGCGATTATCTGCTGGATTTTCTGCTGCTGCCGATTGAACAATCCATGCGTGAATTGGGTAACCCCAACCCGGTAATGCAATATACCGCGCCGCAGGAATATTTCTTTACGCTGATCCGGATTGCGATGGTTGCGGGGTTGGGCCTGTCCTTTCCCTTCATTGCGCATCAGCTGTGGCGGTTTGTGGCACCTGGGCTGTATAAGAATGAAAAATCGGCCTTTTTGCCGTTCCTGATCGCCTCGCCGGTTTTGTTCATGACGGGCGCGCTTTTTGCACATTTGATCGTGACGCCTTTGGCGATGACCTTCTTTTTGGGGTTTGCGGATGCGTCATCTGTGTTGGCATCCTTGATGGGCGATGCCGAAACACACAAGCGCGGTGTGGATATCGTGTTTCAGGGGAAAGTGAATGAAACGCTGGATATCACGCTGAAGCTGATTGTGGCCTTTGGCCTGTGCTTTCAGTTGCCGGTTTTGCTGACCTTGATGGGCAAAGCGGGGCTGGTATCAGCCGAAGGGCTGGGCAATGTGCGCAAATATGCTGTTGTGGCGATCCTGACGTTGGCGGCGGTTGTCACCCCGCCGGATGTTATCTCGCAGGTGATCCTGTTTGTGATGGTTTATGGCCTTTATGAGGTGTCCATTTTCCTTGTGCGCCGCACGGAACGCAAACGTGATGCCGAATTGCGCGAACAAGGCTATTTCGATGAAGATGAGGATCTAGAGGTTGATCCCATGTTCAAAGAATTCGACAAAGACGATTAAGCCATGATGGATGCCATGCAAGACCCGCTGGAACGGATTGCCGCCGCGCTGGAACGAATATCCCCTGCGCCCCTCTCCGCGCCTGATTTTTCACAGGCTGATGCGTTTGTGTGGCACACAGGCCCAGATGCTTTGACCCCTGTACCAGAGGTGTCGCGTGTGGATGTGTCGCTGCTTGTGGGGATTGATCGTGCGCGCGATATCTTGCTGCAAAACACTGCACAATTCGCCAAAGGGTTCAGCGCAAATAATGCGCTGTTGTGGGGCGCGCGGGGGATGGGGAAATCGTCCATCGTCAAGGCCGTCTGTGCGCGAATGACCGATCTGGGACATTCTGTAAAATTGGTTGAGCTGCAGCGCGAGGATCTGCCATCCGTGGCGCGCCTGCTGAACATTCTACGTTCGGCACCTCATCGGTTCATTCTGTTCTGCGATGATTTGTCGTTTTCACATGATGATCAGCATTATAAATCCCTAAAAGCGGTGCTGGATGGCGGGGTCGAGGGGCGGCCTAGCAATGTGCTGTTTTACGCCACATCGAACCGCCGTCATTTGATGCCGCGCGATATGATCGAAAACGAACGCAGCTCGGCCATCAATCCGGCCGAAGCGGTCGAAGAAAAGGTGTCGCTGTCAGACCGATTTGGCCTGTGGTTGGGGTTCCACCCCTGTTCGCAGGATGATTATTTGGATATGATCCGCGGCTATATCCGCGCCTATGGTATGCAGGTGGATGAGGCACAAATGCGCGCCGAAGCCATTGAATGGCAGGCCACGCGCGGTGCGCGCTCGGGCCGTGTGGCTTGGCAGTATTTCACCGATTTGGCCGGCCGGATGGGTGTGGCGCTGTAACGCAGCCCCCCAGCAACAGACCGGAATAGAGCACGGGTTTTCCACGGCCCGAGGGCGTTTAGACACCCATTTCCACGCGCAAAGCTACGGCTGCATCCAGGGGCTGCGTAAGCCTCGTGCGGTCTTCGCCGGGAAAAAACCGGGCGCGGGTGGCGGTTGGCATCGGGGGCGGTGTGGCGATATGCACCTTTGGTCCCAATTTGGCGGTTTCGCTGGCCCAGCTGCGGGCCAATGTGATTTGCGCCGCTTTGCTTGCTGCATAAGCGCCAAAAAATTTGCCAGTGTGATGTGGATCGTCAAATAACACCGCTTGGCCATCCTGGCCCAGCAGCGGCGCGATATAGGGAATAAGTATCCCCATGGCCGTTGCATTCAGGGCCATGGATTTGTCCCAATCTTTGGCATCCAAACTCTCAGCTGGGGTCAGCGGGGCCACATGCACGGCGGTGTGCGCCCAAAGGGACACCCCGCCCCAGCGGTCAAAAATTGATCGGCACAGCTGCGCCATGGCATTGGCGTCGGTCACATCCATTGGCGCCAATGTGCAGGCGCCGCCCTTGGCTTTGATCGCGTCATCCAGCTCTTCCAGCGCACCAACTGTGCGCGCCACGGCCACGATGTGGTAATCAGGGGCCAAAACCTGTGCCAAGGCGGCCCCCAGCCCACGAGAGGCACCGGTGATCAGGGCGATTTTTTCCATAGTGGATACTCCAACCCAGGCGCGGTTTACGCGCCTTTTTTCATTTCAAACCCTTTGGCCAGCATATCTGTGGGCCGCACAGGGTATTCGCCGGAAAAACAGGCGTCGCAATATTGTGGGCAGGCCGCGTTGCGCCCCTTGCCTTCGCCCACCGCGCGATACAGACCGTTGAGCGAGATAAAGCGCAGGCTGTCAACGCCCAGATGGCTGCGCATTTCTTCCTCGCTCATGGTGGCGGCCAGCAGCTTTTCACGCTGCGGCGTGTCCACCCCGTAAAAACAGGGCCAAGCCGTGGGCGGTGATGCGATGCGGAAATGCACTTCGGCGGCGCCCGCGTCCAAAATCATTTCCTTGATCTTGCGGCTGGTTGTGCCGCGCACCACACTGTCATCCACCAAGATGACCCGTTTGCCGCGGATCAGCGCGCGGTTCACATTCAGTTTCAGCCGCACGCCCATGTTGCGGATCTGTTCGGTGGGTTCGATAAAGGTGCGGC
>JALQTR010000098.1 GCA_023260835.1 Paracoccaceae bacterium | reverse complement strand
GCCGTAATCCCACAGACGATCAGGCGTGCGATGCGCAGACACGATGCGCGATTCGTAAGCCACGCCCAAGTCATCCAAAATTGTCGCCGCTTCGCGCATGGTGGGCCAGTCCGATTGGCTGCCCATAATAATGCCCACTTTGATATCTGTCATAACCGCATCCTTGGGATCAAAATTTTTGCGCATCCTAGCCAGATTTGCGCCTTACGCAATGATATCTGGGAATAAACGATCTTCGATCCGGGCGATTTTATCCTTCAGCGCCAGTTTTTTCTTCTTTAGCCGTTGCAATGTCAGCTGATCCGCGGTGCCCCGTTCAATCAGCGCATCAATTGCCTGATCCAAATCGCGGTGTTCATCGCGCAGAACATCCAATTCCAGGCGCAAGATGTCCTCGGTTTTCAGATTTGGAAAGCTGTTATCTTGCATCGGCCTGATCGCTGTTATCGTCAGGATGACTATAGGCCCATCACTGGCATAAAGCAAAGCCCTTGCGATGCATCGCGCGCCGCCCCATATTAGGGAAAGGGATGCCGCTGTTATATCGGGGCGGCCCGCTTGCGATTGCTTTTATAAGGACCGCCAGAGATGACAAAAATGACCCTTGCTTCCTACCCGCATCTGTTGGGTTTTGAACAGCTGGAGCGGCTGCTGGAACGCGCCGCGAAATCCAGCGCAGACAGTTACCCGCCCTTTAACATTGAACAGACATCCGATTATTCCTATCGCATCACGCTGGCCGTGGCGGGGTTTGCCGAAAATGATCTGTCCATCACGATCGAGGACCGCCAGTTGGTCATTCGTGGCCGCCAGCAGGATGTGAAATCTGACCGAGTGTTCCTGCATCGTGGGATTGCATCGCGGCAATTCCAGCGGTCTTTCGTTTTGGCAGATGGGGTCGAAGTGGGCGATGCGATCATCGAAAACGGCCTTTTGCACATTGATCTGACGAAATACGAACCCGATCCGATTGTGCAGACAATTAAGATCCGCAAATCAAAATAATCTGGCAGCTGCTGCGGTCCTGACCGCGGCGGCCATGTCGGCGGCACAGATTTAAACGGCAAAAGAAAAGGGGCCCAAAATTGGGCCCCTTCTTTGTGACTGCGAAACGCAGACGGGATGATTACATCATGCCGCCCATGCCGCCCATGTCGGGCATGCCACCGCCCGCTGGGGCGTCTTTTTGTGGCTTGTCGGCAACCATTGCTTCGGTGGTGATCAGAAGACCTGCAACGGATGCTGCGTCTTCCAGCGCGGTGCGCACCACTTTGGCAGGGTCGATCACACCGAATTTGAACATGTCGCCATATTCTTCGGTCTGTGCGTTGAAGCCGAACTTCACATCGTTGCTTTCGCGGATTTTGCCGGCAACAACTGCGCCGTCAACACCTGCGTTCTGTGCGATCTGGCGCAAAGGTGCCTCGATCGCGCGGCGAACGATGCCGATGCCTGCGTTTTGATCCGAGTTTGCACCGGTCAAACCTTCGAGCGTTTTGCCCGCCTGAACCAGCGCCACACCGCCGCCCACAACGATGCCTTCTTGAACGGCTGCGCGGGTTGCGTTCAGTGCGTCATCAACGCGGTCTTTACGCTCTTTCACTTCAACTTCGGTCATGCCGCCCACGCGGATCACCGCAACACCGCCAGCCAGTTTGGCAACACGCTCTTGCAGTTTTTCACGGTCGTAATCGGACGTGGTTTCTTCGATCTGCTGACGGATCTGTGAAACGCGCGCTTCGATTTCGGCTTTGTTGCCGGCGCCATCAACGATGGTGGTTTCTTCTTTGGTGATCTGAACCTTCTTCGCGGTGCCCAGCATATCGATGGTCACGCTTTCCAGTTTCATACCCAGATCTTCGGAAATCACCTGACCGCCGGTCAGAATGGCGATGTCCTGCAGCATGGCTTTGCGGCGATCGCCGAAACCAGGGGCTTTGACCGCTGCGATTTTCAGACCGCCGCGCAGTTTGTTGACAACCAAAGTTGCCAGCGCTTCGCCTTCGACGTCTTCTGCAATGATCAGCAGGGGTTTTTGCGACTGGATCACAGATTCCAGCAGTGGAACCA
>JALQTR010000047.1 GCA_023260835.1 Paracoccaceae bacterium | reverse complement strand
AAGGGTTCGATCCCTGGCATCGCGGGGGCTGCGGCGCCGGCTAGATCATCAGCCGTATAGACGGGCTGCACATCAATGCCTTCAAGCGTTTTCCAGGTGAGATCCTCAATCGGGCGGCCGCGAAGCTCTTTTTCAGCCAGTTTCTTCCAGTTGTCTTTCTCGGACATTTAATTATTCCTTATGCAATGGGTTTGATCATCAAAGGGGGGCGCCTTTATCCCCCCATCGAGGGGGGCAAGGCGCGCCCTGCCCGCCTGCGGCGAGCCGGGCATTTACCCCCTTCGCGGGTTATTCAAACTCCATAATCACATCATCAACGGCCAAACTGTCGCCCGCGGCGGCGTTGATTTTGGACACAATCCCTTTGCGTTCTGCGCGCAGGATGTTTTCCATTTTCATCGCTTCCACGGTGCACAGCGCCTGACCTTCTTGGACCTCTTGGCCAACTTCGACATCGACCTTGACGATCAAACCTGGCATTGGGCAAAGCAGCAATTTGGACGTATCTGGCGGCAGTTTTTCCGGCATCAGCCGCGCAAGTTCCGCCTGACGCGGGGTGCGCACATGCACCTTCAGGTCCGCGCCGCGGCTGCGGATCCGGAAACCACCAGAGATTTTACCGACCTTCATCACCAGATCATCCCCATCAACGGTCATACGCGCCAGTTGATCACCCGGGGTCCAATCGCCCGCGACACGCAATGCGCTGCCATCTGCGAAGGTCACAGTGGACCCATCTGGATCCGCCGCGATGGTGACATCAAAGTTCATGCCCTGCAGCGCAACATTCCACGCCTCGCCGACATGGCGTTCATGGTTGTCCATCCGGCCCGAAATACGCGCGCGGCGAATTTCGGCGACACGGTGCATGGCGGCGCAGCTGGCGGCGATGCGGCGCAGCGCATCTTCGGCCAAGTCTACCCCTGCGAAACCTTCGGGATATTCCTCTTCAATGAAAGCCGTGGTGATATTGCCGCTGATAAAGCGCGAGTGATCCATCACAGCCGACAAGAATGGCAGGTTATGCCCGATGCCTTCCAGTTCGAACCCGTCAAGCGCGTTGCGCATCGCCTCGATCGCGGCATCGCGGGTTGGCGCCCAAGTGCAGAGTTTTGCAATCATCGGGTCATAATACATGCTGATCTCGCCGCCTTCATATACGCCAGTATCATTGCGCACGATCTGCGCATCGCTGGCCTGTTCGACCGGCGGACGATAACGTGACAACCGCCCGATCGAGGGCAGGAAGTTGCGATAAGGATCTTCGGCATAAAGACGGCTTTCAATTGCCCAACCGTTCAGCTGAACATCCTCTTGCGACAAGGTCAGCTTACCGCCAGCGGCCACATTGATCATCTGTTCAACCAGATCAACGCCGGTGATCAATTCGGTCACAGGGTGTTCCACCTGCAAACGGGTGTTCATTTCAAGGAAGTAGAAATTTTTCTCGCCATCGACGATAAATTCCACAGTGCCGGCGCTGGTGTATCCCACGGCCTTGGCCAAAGAGACAGCCTGTTCACCCATGGCGCGGCGGGTGGCTTCGTCCAAGAAGGGGCTGGGGGCCTCTTCAATCACTTTTTGGTTGCGGCGCTGGATCGAACATTCCCGCTCGCCCAAATAAATCCCATTGCCATGACTGTCGCACAGCACCTGAATTTCGATATGCCGCGGCTGTGTGACAAATTTTTCAATGAAAATCCGATCATCGCCAAAGCTGTTCGCGGCCTCATTCTTCGAGGATTGGAAGCCTTCGCGCGCTTCGGTGTCATTCCAGGCGATCCGCATCCCCTTGCCGCCGCCCCCGGCCGAGGCTTTGATCATCACAGGATAGCCGATTTGCTGGCTGATCTTCACCGCCTCATCCGCATCTTCGATCAAACCCATATAGCCCGGCACAGTGGACACACCGGCCTCTTGCGCGATTTTCTTTGAGGTAATTTTATCCCCCATCGCTTCGATCGCGCCCTTTGGTGGGCCGATAAAGGCGACATTAGCAGCGGCCAATGCTTCGGCAAAACGGGCGTTTTCTGACAAAAAGCCATACCCTGGATGCACGGCCTGCGCGCCAGTTTGCGCAATCGCATCCATGATTTTATCAATCACGATATAGGATTGGTTGGCAGGTGGGGGGCCAATGTGAACGGCCTCATCCGCCATCGAGACATGCAGCGCATTGCGGTCTGCATCCGAATAAACGGCCACAGTTTTAATGCCCATCTTGCGGGCGGTCTTGATCACTCGGCAGGCGATTTCGCCGCGGTTTGCAATCAGAATTTTATCAAACATAGTTTTGTTCCTTGATCTATCGGCGCGCCCGGGGGATCAGCCCCAGCCGCGGCCATCAAAAAGTTCTGGGAAATTGGTCTGCGCCAGATCCATGTCAACGATCAGCTGCGCATCATAGGATGCTGGATCAAACGGATCGTCGTAGGCTTTCACCTCGCGCCCGAACAGCCAGCTGAGCCGGCCTGCATCCAGATTGCCGCGCACAAAGGGTTCATCCCCGAAATGTTGCAGCAGCGCATCCAAAAAGGCCGCATCGGCGCGCCGGTCCACCGCTTTGCGATCCGCATAACGCGGCCGCGCGGTCAGGGGCGTAACCCCTTTGGGATTGGCGCGGCGGATTGTGAACTGAAAATCAGTCCCCGGAAGACGCCCGGGAAATCCGCGATGTTTGACCATATCTTCACGCATAACTTTACCTTTTTCCCAAATGATAACAGTGCCTTACAGCGGGATGTTATCGTGTTTTTTCCATGGGTTTTGCAACGATTTACCACGCAGTGATGCAAAGGCGCGGCTGACACGTTTGCGCGTGGATTGCGGCATAATCACCTCGTCAATGAACCCGCGTTCGGCCGCCACAAACGGATTGGCAAAACGGTCTTCATAATTTTTGGTGTGCGCCGCGATTTTATCGGCATCGCCCAGATCGGCGCGGTGGATAATTTCGGTTGCACCTTTGGCACCCATCACAGCGATTTCCGCCGTGGGCCAAGCATAGTTAAAATCCCCACGCAGGTGTTTCGATGCCATCACATCATAGGCCCCGCCATAGGCTTTGCGCGTAATCACCGTCACCTTCGGCACCGTCGCTTCGCCATAGGCAAACAGCAATTTTGCACCGTGTTTGATCACGCCGCCGTATTCTTGACTGGTGCCGGGCAAGAAGCCGGGCACATCCACAAGCGTCAGAATTGGAATTTCAAAGCAATCACAGAAGCGCACAAATCGCGCGGCCTTGCGGCTGCTGTCGATGTCCAGACAGCCCGCCAGAACCATGGGCTGGTTGGCCACAACGCCGACGGTTTGGCCTTCCAGGCGAATAAAGCCGGTGATGATGTTTTTGGCGTAATCCTCTTGGATTTCGTAAAAATCGCCCTCATCCGCCAGTTTATGAATCAATTCTTTCATATCATAGGGCGTGTTTGGATTGTCGGGGATCAACGTGTCCAAGCTGGGTTCGATGCGGCCTGGTTCATCAAAGAAGGGGCGCACTGGTGGCTTTTCACGATTGTTCAGCGGCAGAAAATCCACCAACCGGCGCACTTCGGCCAAGGCCTCGACATCGTTTTCAAAGGCGCCATCGGCGACCGATGATTTTTTGGTGTGGGTCGATGCGCCGCCCAATTCTTCGGCGGTGACGACCTCATTGGTGACGGTTTTTACAACATCTGGGCCGGTGACAAACATGTAAGAGCTGTCTTTGACCATGAAAATAAAGTCGGTCATGGCGGGGCTGTAAACCGCGCCGCCGGCGCATGGGCCCATGATGACAGAAATCTGCGGCACAACGCCCGATGCCATAATGTTGCGTTGGAACACCTCGGCATAGCCGGCCAGTGATGCCACGCCCTCTTGGATGCGCGCGCCGCCCGAATCGTTGATCCCAATGACGGGCGCACCGTTTTGGATCGCCATATCCATGATCTTGCAGATCTTCTGCGCATGGGTTTCGGACAAAGACCCGCCGAAGACGGTGAAATCTTGGCTGAAGACATATACCATACGGCCGTTGATCGTTCCCCAACCGGTCACAACACCATCGCCGGCAGGACGCTGCTGTTCCATGCCAAAATCGGTGCAGCGATGGGCGACAAACATATCAAACTCTTCAAAACTGCCCTCATCCAGCAGCAGATCGATGCGTTCGCGCGCCGTCAATTTTCCGCGTGCGTGCTGGGCATCGATGCGTTTTTGCCCGCCCCCCAATCGCGCATCGGCGCGGCGTTCTTCCAGTTGGTTCAAAATATCCTTCATCGGATGCGATCCTCCTTAACGTATTTTGCTGCACTATAGGGTGGGAGTGGGTTTACGCAAAGAAGTTTCCGGTTAATTTGCAAATTATAAGCAGAATAATATAAGCAAATTGCAAATTTGCAAATTATCTACTTCAAAGATGGACAGTTCGGGTGGGCAACCATAGCGATACTGTATGAAAAGTATTACCCCACGCACCAAACCGCATCTTGTTACGCTGATCCTGCTGGCCAGCCTGTCGGCCTTTGCCTCGAACGTCTTTTTACCCAGCTTGCCACATATGGCAGACGATTTCGGCACAACAACCGGCGTGATGGGATTATCTGTTGGCGTGTTTTTCGCCGCCAGCGCAGTCTATCAAATTATTGCGGGGCCAGTGTCAGATAACATTGGCCGGCGGCCCGTTTTGCTGTTTGCACTGGTTGTGTTTACAGTCGCCAGTCTTGGCTGCGCCTATGCCCCATCGGTCGAGGCCTTCCTGACCTTACGCGCCATTCAGGCCGCATCTGCCATCGCCATGGCACTGGCGCGCGCGGTGGTCCGTGACACCGTGCCTGCGGATCGGGCGGGATCGCAAATTGCCTATGTCACCATGGGGATGTCGGTGGTGCCGATGCTCAGCCCCGCGGTGGGCGGCCTGCTGGAGACGCATTTGGGTTGGCAGGCCACGTTTTTGCTGTGTGCCGGGGTGGGGTTTGGATTGTTGGTCCTGACCTATCATGATCTCGGCGAAACCGCGCCGGATATGGGCCGGCCGATTGGGCAGCAATTTGCAGGCTATGGCGCATTGTTAAGATCGCCGCGGTTTTGGGGCTATTCCATGGCGGCAGCCCTGGGGTCGGGGGCCTTTTTTTCTTACTTGGGCGGCGCGCCTTACGTTGGGCGTGTTGTGTTTGGCCTGTCGGCGCAGGAATTGGGATTTGTGTTTGGCGCCCCCGCCGTTGGATATTTCTTTGGCAACTTTACATCCGGACGGTTTTCCGCTCGTGCCGGCATTCACCCGATGATACTGGGCGGGCTACTGATCACATCCAGCGGCGCAGCGATGCGTGGAATTTCGACTGGGCCGAGCATTCGCAGCCACTGACGGCGGGCGTGGAGTCTTATCACCCTGCTACCGATTGGGGGCTGGAGTGCAAGCGCATCGATGGCAACGGGCTGTATGTGTTCACCACGGCCAACGGCCCCAATGCCAAGACCTGGGTGCCGCTGATTGACTGGGCGACGTTCCGCACGATGCGCCAGGTGGGGCTGACCGGCATCCCGATCTATGCGGCCAAAGCACCGGACGGCAAGTTGCATTTTCACCCGGCGCCCCAGGCTGGCCTGACTGCGGTGATGGAGTATTTCCGCGAGCCGCAGGTGTTGGTTGCCAATACCGACGTGCCTCGCATGCCGGCGCGCTTCCACGCTGCGATTGTCTGGCGCGCGGTGATGCTGTGGGCGGCGCATGACGAGTCGCCGGGTCAATTCCAGACGGCAGAACGCAATTTCAACAGGATTCTTGGTGAAATGCTGCTTGCGGAGCTGCCAGAGTTCGCCGAAGCGGGGCCGCTGGCGTGACGACGAAGATCGA
>JALQTR010000021.1 GCA_023260835.1 Paracoccaceae bacterium | reverse complement strand
AGCGTGCATGGGTTTCGGCGTTATGATACCGGCGCGACAGGGCCATGGCATCCGCGGTGCCGCGGGCGACAAGGACCTCTTGCCGGGTCATTTTGCGGCTAATCTGCGGCAGGCGCATCGTATCCCCCGACACACCGGGGGGATCAACGGAATAGGTGATCGTCAAATCCGTGTCATTGGCCAAGGTTTTTGTTGCCTCGGCCAGTGCCTTTTTGAACGGATCAGCGGGATTATCGGATGGTTTCATGCCAGCCCCTTTTTGCGGCGTGTCTTATGTTTAACCCAAAGACAGGCTAACCGCGCTTTCAGGCAGCTCTTCATCAAACAGCCGCTGATAGAATTCTGCCACTGTTTGGCGTTCCAATTCATCACATTTGTTTAAGAAGGACAGGCGGAAGGCATAACCGACATTACGGAAGATTTCGGCGTTTTGCGCCCAGGCGATGACGGTGCGGGGGCTCATGACCGTGGACAGGTCCCCATTCATAAATGCGGTGCGGGTCAGATCGGCGACCATCACCATTTTGCGAATGGTATCGCGGCCCTTTTCATTATTGTAATGTGGGTTTTTCGCCAAAACGATGTTGGTTTCGGCGTCAATCGACAGATAATTCAGCGTGGCCACCAGCGACCAGCGGTCCATCTGGCCCTGGTTGATTTGCTGGGTGCCGTGATACAGCCCCGTTGTATCACCCAAACCCACCGTGTTCGCTGTGGCGAAGATCCGGAAATAGGGGTTGGGGGTGATCACTTCGTTTTGATCCAGAAGCGTCAGTTTACCGTCCACTTCCAAAACGCGCTGGATGACGAACATCACATCGGCGCGGCCGGCGTCATATTCATCAAATACGATCGCAGTGGGGTTGCGCAGAGCCCATGGCAGGATGCCCTCTTGAAAGTCAGTGACTTGTCGGCCATCGATCAATTTGATCGCGTCCTTACCGATCAGGTCAATCCGGCTGATGTGGCTGTCCAGGTTAACCCGAACGCAAGGCCAGTTCAGCCGCGCAGCGACCTGTTCGATATGGGTGGATTTGCCTGTGCCGTGATACCCCTGCACCATCACGCGGCGGTTATGGGAAAACCCGGCCAGAATCGCCAATGTGGTGTCTGGATCGAATTTATAGGTTGGGTCCAAATCCGGCACCCGATCGGAATGTTCGGCAAAGCCCTTCACGGTCATATCCGTGTCGATGCCAAACACGTCACGCACGGAAATCGTTTCGGTTGGTTTTGCGTTGATGTCGATCATCCCGTCAGCCATGGGTGCGGCTCCTTCAATAGCGAATTGGTGCTGCGGCAGCGCCGCGTTTTAAGATATGTTCTGTTGCACCATAGCGCGGGTTTTCGCAAGGGAAAGGGGGGCGGTGAAAAACCTTTCGTCATTTTCATTGCTTTGGGGCATAAATGTGTGATTCAGCAGGGGGATGCGATGATATTTGATCATTTTGCTATTGCGGGCGCGGATTTGGCTGCCGCCGCACATTACGCCGAAACGCGATTGGGCCAGCCTCTGCCCGCAGGCGGGCAGCACGCGCGATTTGGCACCCATAACCGACTGATCGGATGCCGCGATGGTCTGTATATCGAGGCGATTGCCATCGACCCCGCCGCCCCGCCGCCGCCCGATCCGCGTTGGTTTGATTTGGACCGGTTCAGCGGCCCACCGCGCATTGGCAACTGGATTTGCCGCGTGGCTGATTTGGATGCGGCATTGGCACAATTTGGCCCGGCGGCCGGCCGCCCGGTCGAGGTTGCGCGCGGTAACCTGCGCTGGCG
>JALQTR010000012.1 GCA_023260835.1 Paracoccaceae bacterium | reverse complement strand
TGATCCAGTGCCGTCAGCAATATTTCAGGCACCCCCTTGGGCGCGGCAAAGCTGCGCGGGCGGGCCGTATCAGATTGCGGCGGTGTACCCAAAGTTTGAAACAGCCATTCAACCCCATCCATGGGCAATAAAAATTCAGATGGCGCCACACCCAGGTTCAAACCTAATCCCAAAGATTGGCCTGCGATCATGTTGATCAAGGCACGGCCCGACAGGGCAACAAATGGGGCCGTTCCATTGGCAAATTCAGCCAGACGGTCCTCATTATCGAACACCAAAACAAAGGATTGCCCTTCTGCTGCCAGCAGGCGGGGCGCGATGTTATCGCCGTCTGCTTCGGCCTCGAGCGCCAAAAACAGCTCGGCATCGATCAGCCGTTCGAAAAACCGCAGGCGTGCGGTGTCATCATCGGGGGATGCGATCATCTGCGCATGGGCGCGATCAAGGTGGGTTTGGTTAGACATGATATCCCTTAATAACTTGCCGCGCGATCAACCAAATGCAAAAGCGCCTCGCCCCGTTGATCCCGAGCGATATTTTGCGCAATCACTTGGGCCGCCGTTTTTGGCCGTGTGACCGATGCAATATGCGGCGTCACGGTGATGTGCGGGTTGGCCCAAAATGGATGATCTGCCGGCAAAGGTTCGGTTTTGAATGTATCCAACGTTGCATGGGATATCTGGCCCGTTTCAATCGCCGCCAACAGGGCGTCCTCATCAATCAAGGCCCCGCGGCCGGGGTTGATGATCACTGCACCCTTGGGCAATGCATGCATCGTTTGCGCATTAATGATATCGGCCGTTTGTGCCGTAGAGGGCAGCAAAAGCACCACTATTTGCGCACCCGCCAATGCGGTAGGCAGGCTGTCTTGCCCATGAAAATAGGACACACCCGCGGGGATGTCATCCGCCGGCTTCATGCTGCGCGCCCAGGCAGATACTGGAAACCCCAACCCCATCAGCGCCGCGGCGCAGGCCTGCCCCAGGGCGCCAAAGCCCAATATGGTAACAGGTCGATCCGCCGCCAAAGGCGCGTGATGCACCTGCCATTGCCGGTCTGTGCGTAAAATGTCCAAATCCATCCCCAAATGATGGCGCAGCACATGGCCCGTAACCCATTCAACCATGCCTTGGGTTAATCCAGCGGGATCCACCATGCGAGCCAGTGGTGCGTGCAATGTGGGGTTATGCACCACGTCCTCGACCCCGGCCCACAGGTTCAAAACCGCGCGCAATCGGGTAAAGGGCGTGAAATCCTGTACATCAGAATTGGGGGCATAGACGATGTAATCAACACTGTCCGCAGGCAAATCGGTGGACAGAGTATAATCCAAACCCGTGGCATCCAGCGCCACCCGCAGTGGCGCATCATAATGGTCCCATTGTTCTGATTTGGCAGCAAATAAAATATTGATCATAATCAATCCTTATCGCGGTCGATGTATATGTGCCGATTGTATCAATCCAAATCCAGCCAGCAAGACCAACATCGCCGATCCACCATAGCTGACCAATGGCAAAGGCACCCCCACCACCGGTGCAAGCCCCATCACCATGGCCATATTCACCGCAAAATATAAAAAGAAATTCGCCGAAAGCCCAAATATCAAAAGCGACGCATAGCGGTCTTTTGCCCTGAGCGCCGCGACAATACAAAACACAATGATCAGGGTGTAAATAAGCAGCAAGGCCCCCGCGCCGATAAATCCAAACTCTTCCGCCAAGGTTGTGAAGATGAAATCAGTGTGCTTTTCAGGCAGGAAATTCAGGCGCGATTGCGTACCTTGCATAAATCCCCGCCCCGTCCAGCCGCCCGATCCAAGCGCAATTTTGGATTGGGTGATGTGATATCCTGCCCCCAGCGGGTCGCTGCTGGGGTCCAAAAACGTATCGATCCGGCGGTATTGGTAATCCTTCAGCAACTGCCATGGGGTGCCGCGGCTTTGAAACACCGCCGCAATGGCCCCCGCCCCAATGGCAAAGACAGCCGCAAAATAGGCCCAGTGCACCCCGGCCACAAAGATCACAATCGCCCCGACAATCACGATCAATAGCGCCGTTCCCAAATCCGGCTGGATAAAGGTCAACCCCGCCGGCAGGGCAATGATAATCAGCGCCCCTAAAATCGCAAACGGGTGCGACAAGCGTTGGTTCGGCAGCCAATCAAAATACGCAGCCAAAGCCATCACAACACCAATTTTGGCCAATTCCGAGGGCTGAAGCCGCAATGGGCCGATATCAATCCAGCGCTGCGCCCCCATGCCAACCTGGCCCATCACCTCGACCGCGATCAGCAACAGCAGTGACACACCAAAGGCCAAGGCGGATATATTGCGCCAAAACCAAATCGGGACCATGGCGAACACGAACATCACCGCAAAACCCAATCCAAATCGCTGCATTTGTGGCCCAGCCCACGGCTGAAACGAACCGCCCGCCACAGAATACAGCATTAAAAACCCAATGACGGCAACGGTGGTGACCAATAAAACAAGGGGCCAATGCACATAGAGCAGCTTTTTAGCACCCTGAGGGATGGTCTTACTGTGATGTTCAAGATAGCTCATACTCGCCCAACTCCATCACCACGCAGCTGAAACTGTAATGCACGTAACCGGTTCTGCTGTTCGTCGATTTTCGCGCGGTCCTTTGCGGGATAGGCCGATAAAGGTGGCGGGCCGCCGTAAAGGGCTTGCAATGTGATATCACGTGCAATCGGGGCCGCAGCCGAACTGCCGCCGCCGCCATGTTCCACCACCACGCAAACTGCGATCTTTGGGTTTTCGATTGGAGCAAAGTTCACAAATAACGCGTGGTCACGTTTTTCCCATGGAAGATCATCGTTACGGCGGACACCTTCCGCACGTTCTGACGCGCTGATATTGCGCACTTGGCTGGTGCCGGTTTTCCCAGCCATTCGAGCCTGCGCATCAATAATCCGCGACCCATAGGCGGTGCCGCGCCGATCATTGCACACCGCCCCCATCGCTTCGCGGACAAGCATCAAATGGTCTGGATCAATCGGCAATGGCGCGGGTGGCACAACACCCCGTTCGCGCCCATCTTCGGATTTGATCAAACGCGGGGCAATGGCACGACCACTGGCCAATCGGGCTGTCATAACCGCCAACTGCAGGGGCGACGCCAAAACATACCCCTGCCCGATCGAGGCATTCACGGTATCGCCAACAACCCATGGCCGCCCACGCGCAGATTGTTTCCAGTCGCGATCTGGCATCAACCCCCCGCTGATCGCGGACATGGGAAGATCAAACCGTTGCCCCAAACCCAATGAACGGCCAATTTGGTTGATTTTATCGATCCCCACCCGCAGTGCGATATCGTAAAAATACACATCACAGCTTTCGCGCAGGGCTTTGGTGAAATTCATCCGTCCATGCCCACCGCGGCGCCAACAGTGAAATTTACGGCCGCTTACGTCCATGTGGCCGGGGCAATAGACTTCATCATCGGGGGTCACCAGCCCCTCTTGCAGGGCCGCCAGTGCAGTGACCATTTTGAACGTTGATCCAGGTGGATATGCATCTTGTACCGTTTTTGTCGCCAAGGGTCGGCGAATATCATCACGCAATACCGAATAATCTGCGCTGGAAATACCGCGCACAAATTTATTCGGGTCAAAACTGGGGCTAGAGGCGATGGCCAACAGATCCCCCGATGCAATGTCCATCACCACAGCCGATGCGCTTTCATCCCCTAGCCGTGCCAAAATGTAATTTTGCAGCCCTGCGTCCAACGTCAGCTGCAAATCCACGCCGGGGGTTCCCTCGCGCCGTTCCAGTTCCCGCATAACGCGGCCTGTGGCGTTCACCTCGACCCGGCGGCTACCGGCTTGGCCCCGCAGCGTCGTTTCCATTTGGGCCTCAACCCCGATCTTTCCCACCTGAAACCGCGGGATGCGCAGCACTGGGTCGGGGCTGTCCAATCGATCCAAATCGCGCTGCGATACAGGGCCAACATATCCCGCCACATGCGCGGCGACGGGCCCTGCGGGGTAAATACGTGATTGCCCAACCTGCGGCGTAACCCCCGGCAGTGCGGGCGCATTTACAGCGACTTTGCTGACGTCAGACCAGCTGATCCGATCCGCGATCGTTATGGGCAAAAACGGCGCTGAACGGCGCGCCTCGTTCAAAACACGCTCGATATCGTCATCCTCAATCGACACCAATTTCTGCAACTGTCGCAGCACATGTTCCGCATCGCCCGCATCTTCAGGCACCAATGTCAGGCGATAGCTTTGTTCGTTCAGCGCCAGTGCAATCCCATTACGATCAAAAATCCGTCCACGCGTTGGGGGAATGACACGCATATTGATGCGGTTCTCTTCGGCCAACAGACGATAGGTTCCGGCCTCCTCCACCTGCAAGAACCGCATCCGGCTGGCCAAAGCGCCAATGGCCGCCAGTTGCAGGGCGCCTATCAACACAGCGCGGCGAGGAATTTTAGATGCAGGTTCTTTCTTGGGATCGCGTCGCAGGCTCATCTTAACTGCCCCATCGTATCACGTTCCCCCGGCACCAAGCGGCGCACACGCAGCAACAAATACAGCGTCAAACAGACGATTGGATAAGAAAAGACAGTCCACAAAAACAGACGTAGTTCCATCATCCAAGGCGGCACAGGCAGTAGCAGTCCAAGGCTTATAAGACGCTGAAAAAAAAGCACCACAGCAAAGGCAATTGTAAATTGCAGCCATTCAAACAGAAAATTTCCCTCGCGCACCGCTTCGTGCCGCAGCAATAGCCAAGCCGCCGCAATTGTGGATAACAATGCATAAAGCCCCGGGGGGCGCATCAGAACAAAATCCGCCAACAGCATGACGCCACCGATCATGGCCAATGGGATCACATCAGGACGGCGCAAACATAAAGCCCCAAACAGGATGAACAGCAAATCTGGCAACACTTTTTGCGACGATCCGACCAGATTGGGCTGAATTTGCAGCCCCAATATCGCCAGCGACAGCGCCAGTGTAACCGTGCGAATGGCCCAACGGCTGGTCATCTGATGCTCAATCATTGCGTCAGCTCTGGCATGATGGGGGCCGTGAATTTGGGTTGTGGCACATCGGGCAATATCAGGCCACTTGCGCCCGGGGCATCACGGGCAGGTTGATAACGCAAAATGCGCAGGAACTCTAATGCCTGAAAATCGGCGGCTAATCGCACACGTAAACGTCCAGAGGGATCTTGCGCCAATTCCCCGATCAGTAGGTCAGGCGGAAAGACGGTGCCATCCCCTGATGTCACAATCCGGTCCCCCGGGCGGACAAGATCGGGGTTTTCCAAAAATTCGATGGGCGGTGCCAATGAATTATCCCCCACAATCAGTGCCCGCTGACCCGATGGCTGAATAACCGCAGGGATCTGGCTGGAACTGTCCGTGATCAGCAGCACCCGCGCCGTTTCTTGACCAAGGCCCGCAATGCGCCCGACAAGCCCGACCCCATCCAATGCCGCCCAGCCATCGCGCAGACCATCGCGTGCGCCAACATTCACCAATAAAGATTGCCGAAAGGGGGATCCGCTGTCCGCCAAGACATCCCCTGTGATGGCAATTAATTTTGGATCCACACGCAATTTATTCAAATCGCGCAACCGCGCGTTTTCCTGTTCCAGTTGAACCGCGGCCTCTTTCCAGATTTTCATCTGGCGCAATTCACGGCGCAGCTGGCGGTTCTGCTGTTGCAGGCTTTCATAGCTTTGAAAATCCTGAACAATCGTGACAATCCCCCGCAGTGGGGCGGTCAAAGACGCACTGGCAGGCGCGAACCAATCCAAAACCTGCATTCGGATGCGTTCAATTCGGGGGCTATCGATCCGCCACACAACAACCGTCAGCAGCAAAACAACCATAACAAATCCGGCCAAAAGCCGTTTGATTTGGCATGAAATAGCCGTTTGCGGGTCTGTTTCGCGTGGCACGTCCCCCGAACCCCTTACTAGCCGCTGCGCAAGGGCATTCCCCCGCACAGCAAATAAACATTAACTGTCGTAATCAATAGCGTGGCGCAGTTGCTTTTCAAATTCAAGCGCCTTGCCGGTGCCAAAGGCCACACAATTCAGGCTTTCATCGGCGATCGAGACGGCCAAACCGGTTTCTTCGCGCAGCGCGCGGTCCAAATCACCCAGCAAGGCACCGCCGCCTGTCAACATCACGCCGCGATCGACGATATCGGCGGCCAGATCGGGGGGCGTCACTTCCAATGCAGTCATCACCGCCTCGCAGATTTGCTGGACGGGTTCATGCAGGGCCTCAGCCACTTGGGCTTGGTTGATCTCGGCCTCTTTGGGGACACCATTTAGCAAATCGCGCCCACGGATCACCATGGATTGGCCGCGTCCATCATCGGGCATACGCGCGGTGCCAATGGTGGTTTTGATCCGTTCAGCCGTGGCTTCGCCGATCAGCAGGTTTTGCTGACGGCGCAGGAAACTGATGATGGCTTCATCCATCCGGTCACCACCCACACGCACCGAACGCGCATAGACAATGTCGCCCAATGACAAAACAGCCACCTCGGTCGTGCCGCCACCGATGTCCACAACCATATTGCCGGTGGGGTCGGTGATCGGCATGCCGGCCCCAATCGCCGCCGCAATCGGTTCTGCAATCAACCCAGCCTTGCGCGCGCCCGCCGACAAAACCGACTGACGGATCGCGCGTTTTTCCACTGGGGTTGCGCCATGCGGCACACACACGATGATTTTGGGTTTATAGAACGTGGTGCGCTTGTGGACCTTACGAATGAAATGTTTGATCATTTCTTCGGCCACGTCGAAATCGGCGATGACCCCGTCGCGCATGGGGCGGATGGCCTCGATGC
>JALQTR010000172.1 GCA_023260835.1 Paracoccaceae bacterium | reverse complement strand
TGCCAGCGGCCTGCGATGGGCCATCCATCACATCCGACACCAATGCGCCGCGCACCCTGTCCAAACCACTGGCGTCAGCGACATCTGGGGTGACGTCCTGAATGCGCACACCCAACCAACCGCGGCGGGTTTCGCCATATTCCTGCAGCTGTGCCACGACCTTTTTCACCACGTTCGAGGCCATCGAAAACCCAATCCCAATCGACCCACCATTGGGCGACAGGATGGCCGTATTCACGCCGATCACCTGGCCATCCATATTGAACAGCGGCCCGCCGGAATTGCCACGGTTAATGGCGGCATCGGTTTGGATGTAATCATCATAGGCGCCAGACAGGGCGCGGCCACGCTGTGATACAATCCCAGCGGAGACCGAAAACCCCTGCCCCAGCGGGTTCCCGACCGCCAGAACCCAATCGCCAATGCGGGCTTTATCGCTGTCCCCCAAGGTTACAAATGGCAGATCCGCATCGGCGGACACTTTCAAAAGCGCAATGTCGGTTTTGGGGTCCGTGCCGATCAATGTCGCCTCAAGCTCTTTGCCATCGGTGAATTCGATCATAATTTCATCGGCGTTTTCAATCACATGGTTGTTGGTCACAACAAACCCATCGGCCGAGATCACAAACCCCGACCCAAGCGCGGTTGAGGGGCGCCCACGCCGCGGTCCGGGGGCCGGCGCGCCGCGGCGTTCCTGAAATTCGCGGAACAGATCCTCGAACGGGGACCCTGGGGGCATTAACCCCTGTTCGCCGCCATCAGCTACGGCCTCGGTTTTGGTTGTGATATTCACCACCGATGGGCTGACCCGTTCAGCCAAATCTGCAAAGCTTTGTGGTGCAGCCGCAGCGGCCATTGCCCAAAGGGCCAGCACTGTCGCGCTGAAGAGCATCATTGCCAGTCGCGCCAATCCCAGATCAGCATAGCGAAGGGTTTGTGTTTGGGGTTTCAAGGTCACGCTCCTTTATTCGAGACTGAAAATAGGGGGTATTGCAAATTATAATGTAGGGTTTTACCCGCCACCCCCAAGGGGTGATCGCGCAAATGTGAATGGATTATCATGATTTAACCATCCAAACCAGAAATGCGCCCAGCACAGCCATTGCAAGACCCATAAAGCGACGCTGATCGATCGTCGTGTCGCGCAGCGCCTGAAGCAGTTTTTCAACCAAATGAGGGGCCAGCGCATAGACCAGCCCCTCGATTATTAAGACAAGACCAATTGCGTAAATCAACCCAGACATTAGCGCGCGCTGCGGGCGTCTGGCGATTTGAGGTAATCAAAGAACGGGCTGTCCGGTGTGATCACCATCGATGAATTGCTGCCCTGCAGGGCCTTGCGATAGGCCGCAAGCGAACGGTAGAATTCAAAGAATTCGGGATTTTCACCAAAGGCCTCGGCAAAAATCGCATTGCGGCGGGCATCGGCCTCGCCTCGGATGATTTCCGATTCGCGCTGTGCCTTCGACACGATTTCCACCTGTGTGCGATCTGCCGTGGCGCGCACACGCTGCGCTGCCTCGTTCCCGCGGGCAATCTCATCCGCGGCTTCGCGCTCGCGTTCGGCCCGCATCCGCGCAAAGGTCGCATCCAAGTTCTGCCGCGGCAGATCGGTGCGTTTTAGGCGCACGTCAATGACCTCAAGCCCCAAGGATTGCGCCTGACGGAAGGCATTTTCACGGATCCGCAGCATCAGCGTCACCCGGTCAGAGGACAGGATTTCATTGGATGTGACCGACCCCAGAACCTCACGCGTGGCGGCGCGCAGGATGCTGTCAAGCCGCGTACCGGCGATGGCATTGGCCTGATCCCCCGCCGCACCGGTGGCTTCTCGGAATTTGTTCACATCGGCAATGCGGAACCGCGCGAAAGCATCAACCACAAGACGGCGATCATCCAATGGCGTGATTTCCAGCGGATCCAAATCACGGCTGAGGATACGATCATCGTAACGCGCAACCTCTTGAATAACGGGAATTTTAAACGCCAAACCGGGCTCTTCCTTGATCGATACAACACGGCCAAATTGCAGCACAAGCGCCTTTTCACGTTCATCAACGATAAACAGTGACGACATCGCCAGCGCGGCGATCCCTGCCAAAGCGGGCAGAATGAAGTAGGATTTTTGCATCAGTTTGCCCCCCCACGGCGCAGGTCATTCAGCGGCAGGTAAGGTACGACCCCTTGGCCGTTGCTGCCCCCCTCTTCCAGGATGATCTTGTCCAGATTGCCCAAAACATCCTCCATCATTTCCAAATACAGGCGCTGG